>CAZKFP010000019.1:0-8910 GCA_964552085.1 uncultured Steroidobacteraceae bacterium | reverse complement strand
CACCTGACACCGGTGAAGGAGCGCGAGGTGCTCGTCGTCGGCAGCCCCGGCATGGACGAGCGCGAGCCGGCCTTCACCGATGCCGTGGCGCACGCGCTCCTCGCCTGCCGTGACGGCCTCGGCGTCCGTTCCTTCAACCTTGCGCTGTGGCGACCTCCGCTCGACGCCGCACCTGGCGCGGCGCCGGGCTGGGAGGAGATCCCGCCGATCGTGCGCATCGTCGACCGTGGCGACCCGTTCGCGCGGTCCTCCGACATCGGCGCCATGGAGCTCTTCGGCACGCCGATCGTCGGCACCGACCCGTATGAGGTCTTCGAGAGCGTGCGCTGACCCGCCATCGCCGGCAGCGAGGGCGGAACGGCTCGCGGGCGAGCGCATCCGCTACGATGCGGCCGTGTTCGAGCTGCGTCGTGACCCGGTCACCGGATGGTGGTCGGCCATCGTCGCCGACCGGGCCTTCGAGCAGCGCGCCTTCGAGATCCAGGCGCAGCCGGTGGAGGGGAGCCACTGCCGCCACTGCGACGATGGGTCCGACGACGAGCCACCACACCTCGTCCGCCGCGTGGCGCTGCGCTCGCAGGCCTTTCACCGCATCGATTCGACGAAGGCGAGCGCCGCGCAGCTCAGCCTGAGCGAAGTGGAGCGCGCGACCGGCTCGTGGGAGATCCTCGTCGGGCCGCGGGGTCATCACGAGCGCATGGCCGATGCCTCGCCACAGCTGGCCGGCGCGCTCCTGCGGTCGGCGCGCGATGCGATGCGCGCGCTGGCCTCGGAGCCGCGCGACACGACCGAAGACGGGCGGCCCGAGCCGCTCTACATCCAGATCGTCCAGAGCCACGGCATGCAGGCCGGCTCGCGCAGCCCGCACCTGAACCTGGAGCTGTACGCCATCCCGCAGGTCCCGCACTGGGTCGCCGAGGAGATCGGCGGCGGGGCGCGCCAGGTGATCAAGACGCGGCGCTGCGTCTGGTGCGCCCTGGCGGAGGCGGAGGAGGAGAACGGCGAGCGCCTCGTCCTCGCCGATCATCACGCGGTCGTCTTCACCCCGGCAGCCAGCCGATCCGCGTTCGAGATGATGGTCGTGCCGCGCGCGCACGCCGCGGACTTCACGACGCTCGACGACGAGGCGATCACGGATGCGACCGCCACCCTGCAGCGCGCCCTGCACGCCCTCGACGTCCTGGGCGATCCGCCCTACAACCTCTTCCTGCATACGGCCCCCGCCGGCGAGCGGCTGGACCAGACCTTCCACTGGCACTGGGAGATCCATCCGCGGCTGCGGGTCATCGCCGGGCTGGAGCGAGCGACCGCCCTGGCCGTCAACCCGGCCGCCCCGGAGTACGCCGCCGCGGTGCTGCGCCAGCACCTGCATCGGTAACAGATGCGAGCCGCTCTGCGTCACAACGCGACAGGCAGGAGTCGCTGTGCGCGGAGGACGAGGTGGAGTCGATGGCGGTACCGGGTCCGATCTCGTGGGCGGTGCCCACGATGACGCGCCGAGCCGCCGACGCCCGCGAGGCCGAGTTCACCCACCTCTTCGAGGAGTATTCGGCACCGATCTACAACTACGTCCTGCGCATGGTGACCGATGCGGACCGTGCCGCCGACATCACCCAGGACACGTTCATCAAGGCCTACCGCAAGCTCGACACCGTGACCGATGCGACCTCCACGCGATCCTGGCTCTACCGCATCGCGACGAACACCGCCATCGATGACATGCGCCGACGACGCAACGTCACGACGATGGCGACGGACGAGCCGACGTTCGCCAACCGCCCGGACGATCGACCCGGACCGGAGGCGCAGGTCATGGCAACGACCCTCGACGAGCGCGTCCAGCGTGCCCTCATGACGCTGCGGCCGAACCACCGCCAGTGCCTCCTGCTCAGCGACCTCGAGGACATGAGCGCCCAGCAGATCGGCGAGGTCATGAACCTCTCGCACGCGGCGGTCCGCACGCTCCTGTGCCGGGCACGGGGCGAGATGCGCCGCGCCCTCGGCACCGAGGGCTACGCGCGATGAGCATGAACCGCCACGAGGACTGGGAGGAGCTCGTCAGCGCGTCGCTGACCGACGACCTCGGCACGGAGGAGCGCGCTCGTCTCGATGCGCACCTCGACGGCTGCGCCGCCTGCCGCGCCACGCTGGCCGCGTTCGCCGACCAGCGGCGCATGGTCGCCGGGGTCCGCCACGTCCCGCCGCCCCGCGACCTCGGCGCCCGGGTTCGAGCGGGGATCGAGGGCGGCTCGCGCGTCGGCCTGCCGTGGTGGCGCCGCCCCATGGCCGTCTTCGCCGGCGTCGGCGGAGGCCTCGCGGCCGTCGCCGGCGTGCTCCTGGCGCTCGTCATCATGAACGGCTCGACCGACGAGCCCCAGGTCGGGGAGGGCTCGCCATCCCCGTCGATGAGCTTCGCCGCGACCAGCGGCACGCCCTCCCCGACGCTGCCCCCCGCACCCGCCTCGCCCGCGCAGACGCCGTCCGCCACGCCCGACACCGCGCAGACGCCGAGCCCGTCACCGGACGTCGAGCCCGAGCCGGACGTGTATCTCGCGGTCACCGGTGCGTTCGACAACCGGATGATGACCGTGCGTCACGGCCCGACCGGCGAGACGATCATGGAGCTCGGCACGTCGGCGGCCCCGATCGCGGCGCAGCTGTCCCCCGACGGGCAGTGGCTCGCGTACATCACCGAAGGCGCCGGGAGCGGCATCAACACCCTGATTGCGACCCGCATCGGGGAGGGAGCCCCGTCGGCCGATCCGGAGGCGCCACCGCCGCTCGACCCCAACGTCCCGCTCGGCGAGACGGTGATCCTCGGCGAAAGCGTCGACGGCGGACCGTTCCTCGAGCAGCTCGCCTGGTCGTCGAACAGCCACTACCTGGCCTACACGCTCGCCGATCCCGAGGGTGGCGGCACCGATGCCTGGATCTTCGAGCCGGGCGCGGAGCCGTACCAGCTGACCGACAGCGGCAACGCGTATGCGGCCAGCTGGATCCCCGGAAGCGCCGGCTCCTCGCTCCTCTGGGTCAGCGTGGCCGGGCCTGAGCCGGCCAGCCACCTTCTCTACTTCCACGACTCCGCCGGCGGTGCCGACATGGCGCCGATCGACCCCTCCGCGGATGCGCTGGCCTCGTGGCCGGGGGCGTTCCAGCCGCTCGTCAGCCCGAACGGAAGCCTCGTCATCTACTGGAGGGGCCGCATGGAGCAGTCCGGCGCCGAGTGGCTCTTCGGCGAGGGCGCCGCCCCCTACCTCGGCGAGCACCGCTACGACGGTGAGGAGAGCTTCGAGGTCCGCAGCGAGCGTCCGCTCTTCAGCGACCTACTGATCGGGCGCAGCGCGTTCGCGTCCGCCGCGATCGCCTGGGGCCCGGACAGCGACGCGTACGCCGTGTGGGGCGTGCAGTGGACCGGCACCTCGCAGGGGCCCGACGGCGTCCTCTACCCCGACGAGGGGCGCGTCTACTTCGGCCACGCCGCCGACCCGCGCGGGCTGACGCGCCTGCACGCCATCGACGAGGATGACATTCCCGAGGGCTGGCGCGCGGTCGACGTCAAGGTCGCTCCGACCGGTCATCATCTCGTCATCAGCGTGGCGCAGCCGCGGGCCGGCGTGCTGGATGCCCCGGTGGCGGACCTCCTGCTCATCCGGCGCAACACCGGTGACGTGGGCGACGAGGTGTTCAGGATGAACACGACCGAGGGCTGGTTCGGCCCGGCGGCCTTCGACGCGCTGACCGAGGCCGAGACCCCGTAGCGCATCGGTATACTCGCGAGCGAACCCTTTAACGCGGTCCGGAGAGGCCGCCAAGGAGAGGAACGCATGAGCGAACGCCGCATCCTCGACGCCGACGACGTGCGTCGGGCCCTGACCCGCATCGCGCACGAGATCGTGGAACGCAACGGCGGTGTCGAGGGGCTCGTCCTCGTCGGCATTCGCAGTCGCGGCGCGCCGATCGCGCGGCGGCTGGCCGAGCTCATCGACCAGCACGAGGGCGCATCGGTGCCGGTCGGCGAGCTCGACATCACGTACTACCGCGACGACCTGACGCGCATGGCGCACGCGCCGATCGTGAAGCGCTCCGCCCTCGAGATCGAGGTGACCGCTCGCACGGTCGTCCTCGTCGACGACGTCCTCTTCACCGGGCGAACGGTGCGCGCCGCCCTGGACGCCCTGACCGATCACGGACGGCCGCAGGCCGTGCGCCTGGCGGCCCTCGTCGATCGCGGGCACCGTGAGCTGCCGATCCGCCCGGACTTCGTCGGCAAGAACCTGCCGACGAGCGTCGAGGAGATCGTCCACGTCCGCCTGCGCGAGACCGACGAGATCGACGAGGTCGTCATCGAACGGCCGGAGCGCGCCGCGTGACGGCCGATGCGCCGGCGCGGACCTGGGCGCACCGCCACCTGCTCGACGTCGACGAGCTGACCCGCGACGAGCTCGAGCGGGCGCTCGACCTCGCGGTCGAGATGCGTGAGGCACGGGCGGCGCGGGTGCATCGGACCCTGCTCGAGGACGAGATCGTCGGGCTCGCCTTCTACGAGGGCTCGACCCGTACGCGGGTCAGCTTCGAGCTGGCGGCACGCGCCCTCGGCGCGACCGTCGTCGACTTCGGGATCGCCGGGAGCAGCGTGGGCAAGGGCGAGTCGCTCGTCGACACGCTGCGCACACTCGAGCGGACGGGCGTCACGACGATCGTTCTGCGCCACGCCTCGGAGGGGGCCCCGCACCTGGCGGCGCGGGCAACCGGCATGCACGTCGTCAACGCCGGCGACGGCACGCACGCCCATCCGACACAGGCGCTGCTCGACGCGCTGACGCTGCGCGAGGCGCTCGGAGGGCTCGACGGGCGGATGGTCGCGATCGTCGGCGACATCCTGCACTCGCGCGTCGCGCGCTCGAATATCCACGCCCTCGGCACGCTCGGCGCGCGTGTCCGGGTGGCCGGGCCACCGGCCTGGGTCGCCGGCTTCGAGACGTGGCCGGGCGCCGAGGTGGCGACGACGCTGGACGAGGCGCTGCGCGGCGCTGACGCCGTCATGACCCTGCGTGTCCAGCTCGAGCGCGGGGCGGTCGGGCTGGGCGAGTACACCTCGGACTGGCGGCTCGACGAGTCGCGCATGGAGCTCGCCGCGCCCGGGGCGCCGGTCCTCCATCCGGGCCCGACGAACGAGGGAGTCGAGATCACCGCCGACCTCGCGAACGGCCCGCGCAGCCTCATCGGCCGCCAGGTGGAGAACGGCGTCCCGGTTCGCATGGCGGTGCTGGCCCTCCTCGCCGGGATGGCATGAGCGCGGGGCGCTTCGGCCGCCTGACCGATCCACCCGCCACGTTCCACCTCGTCGGGGGCCGCGTGATCGACCCATCCGGCGGGACCGATGCGATTCGCGACCTCGCCGTGCGCGACGGGACGATCGTGGCCGACGCGCCCGGCGACGCCGAGCGGATCGACGCGCACGGGCTGGTCGTGGCGCCCGGCTTCTACGACCTGCATGCCCACCTGCGGGAGCCGGTCGGCGACGGCTCGGAGACAATCGAGAGCGGCGCCCGCGCCGCCGCCCGCGGCGGGTTCACGACCGTCTGCGCGATGCCGAACACCGATCCACCGCTCGACGATCCCGCGGCCGTGGCCGCCGTGACGCGACGATCGCCGGCCTGCCGGATCCGGGTCATCGGCGCGGCGACCCGTGGTCGGGCCGGCGAGACGGTGGGCGACCTGGCCGCCATGGCCGGCGCAGGGGCGGTCGGCTTCTCGGACGATGGCGCCGCCGTCCCAGGCGCGGATCTCACGCGTGCCATCCTGCGCGCGCTCGCCACGCTCGGCCTGCCGCTCATCGAGCACGCCGAGGATGCGGGACTTGCCGGCGAGGCCGTCATGCGCGCCGGCCCGGTCGCGACCCGGCTCGGGCTCGCGGGGTGGCCGCCCGAGGCGGAGCTCGCGGTCGTCGAGCGGGACATCGCCCTCGCGGCCGAGGCCGGCGCGCGGCTCCACCTGACACACCTCTCGACGGCCGTGGCGGTCGACGCCGTGCGCGCGGCGAAGGCGCGGGGGGAGCTCGTGACCTGTGACGTGACCCCGCACCACTTCGCGCTGACCGACGCCTGGGTCGCCGGGTCGCGCCGCTTCTCGTGGGAGCAGCCCGAGCCGGCCGCGGCGCGCGCCTACGACGGCCGTTGCCGGGTCAATCCCCCGCTCGCGCCGGCCGAGGATGCGCTCGCCTTGCTCGCCGGCCTCGTCGACGGGACGATCGATGCGATCGCGACCGACCATGCGCCGCACCTCCCCGATCGCAAGCTCGTGCCGTTCGCCTCCGCCGCGCCCGGCCTCATCGGCCTGGAGACGGCGCTTTCGCTCGGCCTCGCGGCGGTCGAGGCAGGACGGCTCGGGCTTGCCACACTCGTCGCCGCCCTCTCCACCCGGCCGGCCGCGATCATCGGTGAGAGGCGCAGCCTCGAGGTCGGCGGTCCGGCGGATCTCACCGTCTTCGATCCGGCCGCGCGCCGGCGAGTCGAGGCGTCGCAGCTGGCGTCGTCATCCGCGAACACGCCGCTGCTCGGGCTGGAGCTGCCCGGAGTCGTCCGCCTGACCGTCGCGGAGGGGCGGGTGACGTATCGGTCCTGACGATCCGCCCGCTTTGAGCGTGGGGGAGCCGAATGTGGGACCATCGGACCAGCCACTCGCCGCCCACCACTGACGAGGAATCGCTTGTCGATTCGCTACAACGAGGAGCTCGACCCGAACGAGGGTCCGGGATTCGGATGCTTCATCACCCAGGCCGTCCTTTTCGCCGTCATCCTGTTCCTGATCCCGATCGGCCTCTTCACCTTCAACTGGCCGGTCTGGCTGCTCGTCGTACTCCTCTTCGTCGCCCTCACCCTCCTCTTCTTCGTGAGCATGACGAGCGTCTTCCTGCTCCGCGTCTTCTTCGCGGACCGACGGCGCGGCCGCGGGCGACAGACGGGCGTCGCGAAGCCCCAGACTCGGGTCATCAGCACCGAGGAGAAGCCAGATGAAGGATAGGAAGGCTCGGTTCATCGGACTCGGCATTGCGCTGGGCGCGGGCATCGGTGCGGCCATCGGTGTCGCTACCGACCAGGTTGCGGTGTGGCTCGCGGTCGGGATCGCCGTGGGCCTTGCGATGGGCGCCGGGATCGGCCAGAAGGAAGAGAGCGCCCCCTGATGCCGTTGATGGTGACCTTCTTCAACGTCCGCAAGGGTCGTGACACGATCTTCAAGCGCGGCATGCGCCACATCTTCCCGCGCACGGCCCGTCAGACCGAGGAGAAGTACGGGATCCGCTTCGTCGGCTGGTTCAACGTGACCGAGGGCTCGACCTGGGACAACGTCATCATCCTTGACCTGCCGAACTACGCCGTTCTCGACCAGCTCTATGCCGATCCGTCGATGCGCGGCTTCGGGCACCGAGTGGCCGAGTCGGTCTTCGACTCGAAGCACACGATCTTCCTGCGAGAGCGGATGGGCCCGGACTTCGTGTACAAGCCGTGAGCAGGTCGCCGCGGGGCTCGCCGCGGATCGTCGCGCTGCGTGAGCTCGCCGCCGAGGCGGAGCTGGAGCGTCGCGACTTCCTGTACGAGGCGACGGAGCAGCTCCGCCGCTTCCTGGAGTCGAACCGCGATCGGCTGCGCGAGATCGGCCCGATCAAGCTCGTCGACGACGAGCAGGACTACCTGCTCTACCACCCGGTCGACCAGCTCTGGACGACGCGCCTCACGTACCAGGACCCGGCCGATCACGAGTGGTACGACCAGGAGCAGCTCGTCGAGACGATCAGCGAGGTCGTCGAGCTGTACAACCCGGCCGACATCTTCGCCTGGCTCATCGAGGCGTCCCGAGACGCGCCCGGGCACCTCGTCGCCGCGGACGACCTCGCCCGCCAGGAGGAGGTCGTCGACGCCGTCGGCGACGACTGGGAGGCCGGCCTGCCGCCGACGCAGCAGGAGACGCTGGCCGTCCAGCGCCTGTGGCAGCTCGCCGATGCCTACCGCACGCAGCTGTCGACGGCCCAGTCCCAGCTCCTGCGCGAGTTCAGCGCGAACGCCGAGGAGGTCCTACGCCGGACCGGCGACCTCGTCCTGCTCGACGAGCCCGAGGACATGCTCATCCTGCGCGCCGACGGCCGCTACGAGACGTCGCTCGACCTCTCCGACCGCGCGCAGGAGGTCGTCACGACGATCGAGGCCCGACGCGCCGGACTGAGCGTGACCGAGGCGCGGACGATCGCCGCCTTCTACGATCCCGCCGACGTCCTGCACTGGGTGACCGAGGCGCTTGCCGAACGCTATCCGGCGGTCGACTTCTCCGCCGTCTACGAATGACCGATGCGTCGCTTCGCGACTCCTCGGTGGAGGAGCTGTTCGCCGCGGCGGGGGCCCTGCTCGAGGGCCACTTCGTCCTGAAGTCGGGCAGGCACGCGGGCCGCTACCTCGAGAAGTTCCTCGTGCTCCAGCACCCTCGCTACGGCGTGGAGCTGTGCCGCCGCTTCGCCGAGCTGCTCGCCCCCCACGCGCCGACCCTCGTGGTCGGGCCGACCACCGGCGGCGTCCTGCTCTCCTTCGAGACCGCACGGCAGCTCGGCGGGTCGGTGCGAGCGGCCTTCGCCGAGCCCGTGGCCGGCGGCGGGCGATCGCTGCGCCGCGGCTGGTCGGTCGGCGCGGACGAGCGGGTCGTGCTCGTCGACGACATCCTCACGACCGGGGCGTCGCTGACCGAGACGGTCGAGGCGGTGCGCGCCGCCGGGGTGGAGCCGGTCGCGGCGGCGGTCATCGTCGATCGGTCGGTCGCCCCGGTGGAGTTCGGATTCCCGCTGCTGGCAATCGGCCGCATCGAGATCCCGTCGTGGGAGGCGGAGGCCTGCGAGCTGTGTCGTGCGGCGGTGCCGCTTCAGAA
>CAZKFP010000018.1:0-9779 GCA_964552085.1 uncultured Steroidobacteraceae bacterium | reverse complement strand
ACCGGCAGAACGGCGGTGTGGTAGACGGCCCCGTCGACGAAGATGGCGATGTCGGTCGTGCCGCCGCCGATGTCGGCCACGAGCACGCCGAGCTCCTTCTCGGTGTCGGTCAGCGTGGCCTCGGCCGCCGCGAGCGAGCTGATGACCATCTCGTCGATCTGGACGCCCGAGGTGACGATGCACTTGCTCAGGTTCTGGACCGACGTCGCCGCGCCGGCGACGATGTGGGTCTCGACCTCGAGGCGCACGGCGCTCATGCCGAGCGGGTCCTAGATCCCCTCCTGGCCGTCGACGATGTAGCCGCGCGGCACGACGTGCAGGATCTCGCGGTTCGAGGGCACCTGCACCGCCTTCGCCGCTTCGGTCGCACGGGCCACGTCCTCGCGGCTCACCTCGCGCTTGTGGCCGGAGACGGCGACGACGCCGCGCGAGTTCTGGCTGCTGATGTGGCCGCCGCCGACGCCGACGAACGCCGAGCTGATCTTGTAGCCGCTCAGGCGCTCGGCCTTCTCGACGCTCGAGGAGATCGAGTTCACGGTCTGGTCGATGTTCGCGACCATCCCCTTCTTCATCCCGACCGACGGGGCGATGCCGTAGCCGATGACGTTCACGTCACCGGAGCGCCCAACCTCACCGATGAGAGTCGTGACCTTCGTCGTTCCCACGTCGATGGCGACGAGGACGGCTTCGCGTTCCAAGCTACCTCCTGCTCATGGCGCGGTCGGTCGAGCGCGCATCGGTGCCGATCGAGCCTACAGGAAGTGACGCCGGATGAGGGCCACGTTCTGGAAGATGCGCAGGCCGAAGGCAAAGAGCGCGACGAGGTAGAGGTCGATCCCCAGCCGGTCGCCGACGAACGTCAGGGCGACCGCCACAAGGGCGTTCGTGACGAAGCCGGAGATGAAGATCCGGTTGTCGTAATGCGCGTCGAGCTCGGCGCGGATGGCGCCGAGGACCGAGTCGAGGCCCGCCAGGATGGCCACGGCCGAGTAGCGCGCGAGGTCCGGGCTCACGTTGACGTTGAGCACGAGCCCGAGCACGATACCGAGCGCAAGGCCGACAAGCGGAAACCACATCTGGAACGACCCCGAAGCGATGGTCTCGGTCGGGGAAGCGCCGCATCGCGGCGACAAGCTCACCCCTTGGCACGGAAATATACCTTCCCCGGGTTGCGAACATCCACCCAGCCGATCTCGGCCTCCGGCCGCGAGGCGAACAGCGTGCGGACCGCGGTTACCTGCCGCTCGAGGCGCGCGTCGGCCTCGACCGGCGTCTCTCGCGGATCCAGCCCGTAGACGCCGAACGCGGTCTCCCAGGCCGGCTCCGTCGAGACGAGGCGGAAGCCGTACTCGTCGTCGAGCCGGACGCCGAGTCGCGCGGCGGACGAGCCGAGCGCGGCGGGATCGATGCCCGCGAGCCGCGTGGCGATCCGCAGCAGCTCGGCGGGGATGACGTCACCGACCGTGACGAGGCGCGCGGCGAAGCGGCCGTCGGTCACGTGCGGCACCGCCTCGAGCGCGACGGCCGGCTCGACGTCGCGGGGCTCCCTCGCGAAGATCGTCCCGTCGGCGGCGCCGAGGAATCGACCCGACGACGTCTCCCACACGAACGCCACCTGGCGCTCGACGACGGTCGCCTCGAGCCGCCCCATCAGGCTGGCACTGACGTTCGCCTCCGCGACCGACGGCATGCGCTCGAGGCGCTCACGAAGGGCGCGCGTGTCGAGCCCGAGGATGCTCGTCCCACGCTGCTGATCGAGCAGCCGCCCGAGATCGGTGGCATCGGTGTAGTGCTCACCGCCCCACGCGACCTCGCTGATTCGCAGCCACGGCCCGTTCAGGAGCGCGACGAGCAGGGCCGCGGTCGCGATCGCTCCCATCCCGGCGATGACGCGCCGGATCGACGGCAGGCGCCCAGCGAGCCGCCGCCGGAGCGACGGGCCGGGCCGCTTCGCACCGCGACCGCGGGGCCGGGAGCCGACCCGGCTGCCGGCACGGCGAGTACGGCTCCCGCCGCCACGCCGGACCGGTGGCTGCGGCTTGAGCTTCATCGGTCCCGCTCGAGCGCGAGATCGATGAGCCGCGCGATGAGCTCGTCGAACGGAATCCCGGCCAGCTCGGCCTGCTTCGGGTACATGCTCGTGGCGGTGAAGCCGGGCAGCGTGTTCATCTCGCTGATGAACGCCTTGTCGACCGTGACGAGGAAGTCGACCCGAGCGAGCCCGGCGCAGTCGACCGCGTGATAGGCGGCGAGCGCGAGCTCCTTGAGACGGACCGCGAGGTCCGGGTCGACCTTGGCACGCGGCTCGACCGACGCCAGGCCCTCGACGTACTTCGCCTCGTAGTCGTAGAACTCGTGCGTCGATCGCACCTCTCCCGGCTCGAAGACGATCGGCACCTCGTTGCCGAGCACCCCGCACTCGAGCTCGCGCGCCCCCTCGACGTACGCCTCGACGATCGCCTTGCTGTCGTAGCGGAACGCCTCGTCGAGCGCCGCAGGCAGCTCGTCGAGGTCGTGGACGAGCGTCATCCCGACGCTGCTGCCGAGCCGCGCCGGCTTGACGACCGAGCGGTCGCCGATCCGCTCGACCACCTCGCGGGCGACGTGCTCGGGCTCGCGCTCCCAGGTGCGGCGACGGAACCAGGCGTACTCGACGACCGGCAGGCCGTGGCCGCGCATGAGGTCCTTGAAGACGACCTTGTCCATCGCGACCGCGCTCGCCAGGACGCCGGCACCGACGTACGGGATTCCAGCCAGCTCGAGGAAGCCCTGGAGCGTGCCGTCCTCGCCGAACGGCCCGTGGACGACGAGGAACGCGACGTCGATCGTCTCGCCCAGTGAACGGACGGCAGCCCGGGCGGCAAGCGCTTGGTCGCCGAGCGCCACGGGAAGCGACGGCTCCTCGTGCCGTCGCAACCGGCCGACCTCCTCCGCCGGGCTGGCGGCACCGATGAGGCCGGCGAGGGTCTGGTCGGCGGCGAGCGCCGGCGCCGGGCCGTCGGGGAGCATCCAGGAGCCATTGCGATCGATGTACACGAGGTACGGCTCGAACCGGTCGCGGTCGATCGCACGCAGGACGGCCTCGGCCGACGCGACGCTCACCTCGTGCTCGGCGGAGCGCCCGCCGGCGAAGACGCCGACGCGCAGCCTCGGGCGGCTCATGCCGCGCGTCCCGACGGCCAGTCGCCGACGAACTCGATCTCGTAGCGCAGCTCGACGCCGAACCGGTCCGCCACGGTCGAGCGCACGAGGTCGCCCAGCGCGCGCACGTCCGAGGCTCGGGCCTCGGCGCGATCGGTGACGATGAAGTTCGCGTGCAGGCTGCTCACCTGCGCCGTGCCGAGGCGATGGCCCTTGAGCCCGGCCGCCTCGATGAGCCGGCCGGCGTGGTCGCCGAGCGGGTTGCGGAAGACACTGCCCGCGTTCTGGTCGGCGAGCGGCTGCGTCGCGCGGCGGTGCGCCTGGTGGCCGTCCACGAGCGCGCCGATCGCCTCCGGATCGCCGCGCTCGAGCTCGATCGTCGCGGCCAGCACGACCTCGGGCGAGTGCTTGAAGCGCGAGTCACGGTAGCCGAACGCGCACTCGGTCACGGCGATCGTGCGTCGCTCCCCGTCGTGCGGGTCGAAGATCTCGACCTCGCGCAGCACCTGGGCCATCTCGCCGCCGTGCGCGCCGGCGTTCGCCCAGACGGCCCCACCGACCGAGCCGGGAATGCTGATCGCCCAGTCGAAGCCGGCCAGTCCCTCGCCGGCGCAGCGCTTCGCGAGGGCCGTCATCGACGCGCCCGCCTCCGCGCGAAGCGTCGTCCCATCGATCCGCACCGCATCGGCGCGCGTGCGAATGACAAGCCCCCGCAGCCCCGCGTCGGCGACGACGATGTCGCTGCCCTTGCCGAGCATGAAGACCGGAACCGAGGCGTCGCGCGCGAGGCGCAGCAGCTCGACGAGCTCGTTGAGCGTCTCCGGCGAGGCGAGGCGCTCCGCCGGGCCGCCGACGCGGAGCGTCGTGAGCTGCGCGAGCGGCACCCCCTCGCGCAGCGTGATCCCGCGCTGCGCGGCGAGGCTGTCCAGGCGCTCCGTGCCCGCGAGGCCGGTGGAGCTCATTCGGCGGCCTGCGATGGCGGCGGACGTCGCTCTGCAAGGGCAAGCAGCTCCTCGGCCAGGGCGAGGGACGCGTCGGGCCGGCCGTTGCGGCGTGCGGCATCGGCCATTGCTCGGCGGCGTTCCGGGTCGAGCAGCGACGCGGTCTCCGCCAGCAGGCGGTCGGCGTCGAGCTCCTCGTCGACGACGAGGACCGCGGCGCCTTCCCGTGCCAGGTAGTCCGCGTTGTAGCGCTGGTGCGCCCCGGCGAACGGGTACGGGACGAGGATCGATGGGACGCCGGCCGCGGCGACCTCGGCACACGTCGACGATCCGGCGCGCCCCACGACGAGGTCGGCCGCGACGAGGGCGTCCGCCATGCGATCAGTCAGGAACGGGACGGCGCTGTACCGGGGGCGCAGGTCCGCTGGCAGCGCCTCTCGGGCCGCGCCCGCCGCCGCCATCCCGGCCTCGCCGGCCAGGTGCAGGACGTGCCAGTCGGCGAGGAGCCGGGGCAGGGCGTCGATCGTGGCGGCGTTCAGGCGGGCGACCGCCTGAGAGCCCCCGAAGACGAGCAGGAGCCGGTCCTCCACGTCGACACCGAACGCGTGGCGGGCCGCGGCACGGTCGATACCGGCGAGCGAGCGGATCGGCGTGCCGGAGATGAAGCTGTTGCCGGGGAAGGCCTCGAGCGTCGGTGGGAAGCTCACCGCGACCCTCGTGGCGACGCGGCCGATCGCCCTCGTCGCGCGACCGGGCTGCACGTTCCCCTCCCACACGAGCGTCGGGATGCCGCGCGCCCGCGCGGCGAGCACGAGCGGTAGCGCCAGGTACCCGCCGGTCGTGAAGACGGCCTCGGGCCGCAGCCGCCCGAGGAGCCCCCAGGCCTGGGGGATCGACGCCGCCAGCCGCGCCGGGTCGAGGACGGTGTGGACCGAGAGGCCGGCGGATCGGAGCGAACGAACGACGAGCTCGTGGTACCGGAGCTCTTCGGCCATCGGGTGACCGGCCACGAGCTTTCGCTCGAAGCCGCGCGCCCCGCCGATGTAGTCGAGCTCAACGTCGGGACGTTCGTCGCGCAGGGCTCGTGCGACGGCCAGTGCGGGGTACACGTGCCCGCCGGTTCCGCCGCCCGACACCAAACACCGCATCACGCAGAGATCCTGTCTGGGTGGTCTCGCGGCTGATCGACAGCAGGATGCCGATCGCCGCGAGGTTGATGGTCAGCGCCGACCCGCCGGCGCTGATGAACGGAAGAGGGATGCCGGTCACCGGCAGGAGCGCGGTGACGACCATCATGTTGACGCATGCCTGGACGACGAGCCACGTCGTGATCCCGCACGCGACGAGGCCCGAGAACGTGTCCGGGGCGGTGATCGCGATCCGGTAGCCCTGGTACGCGACGACGACGAAGAGCGCCAGGACGGTGAGCGTGCCGACGAGACCCCACTCCTCGCCGATGATCGCGAAGATGAAGTCGGTCGAGGGCGCCGGCAGGTAGAGGAACTTCTGGCGGCTCTCGCCGAGCCCGAGCCCGGTGATCCCGCCGAGGCCGAGCGCGAGCAGCGCCTGGATCGTGTTGTACCCGCCGTCGAGCGGGTCGCGGAACGGGTCGAGGAAGGTCCGGATTCGCTCGAGCTGATAGCCGGTGGCATTGATCATCGTCCACGCCACGGCCATGACGCCTGCGCCGATCGCGGTCAGGTAAAGCATGTTCGCGCCGGCCATGAAGAAGATGCCGATGGCCACGACGACGTAGACGCCCGCAGTGCCGAGGTCCGGCTGCATCGCGATGAGGAAGAACCCCGGCGCGACGAGCATCGCGAACGGGATGATCCCGTTCCAGAAGCTCCGCGCCTCCGTGCCGCGCCGATCGAGCCAGTGGGCCAGGTAGAGGACGACGGCGAGCTTCGCGAACTCCGACGGCTGGAGCGATCCGACGCCGGGAATGATGATCCAGCGGCGCGACCCGTTGATCTCGGAGCCGATGCCCGGGACGAGGACCGCGACGAGGAGCACGAGGGTGATGACGTAGATCGGGATCGCGAGGTAGCGCAGGTGGCGGAAGTCGATGCGCATCGCCACGAGCAGGCCGGCGATGCCGATCGCGGCCCACACCATCTGCTCGAGCCCCTGGGCGGCCGGGTCGGCGCTGCTGAAGTACGAGCGCACGCTCGACGCGGAGTAGACCATGACGAGGCCGATCGCCGTGAGGGCGATGACCGCCAGCAGGAGCGCGTACGCCGGCTCGTGCCGCTCGCGACGCACGCCGCTGCGCGCGACCGCGCGGCGGGCGGTCGGGGCGGCCGCGGCGAGGGCGCTCATCGACCATCCTCCAGGGCGTCAACGGCGGCGCGGAACGCGTCACCGCGCGCGGCATAGTCGTCGAACATGTCGAAGCTGGCCGCCGCGGGCGCGAGGAGCGCCACGTCGCCGCGTCGGGCCTCCACGGCGGCGATCGCCACCGCCTCGGCCATGTCATCCGCCGCGCGGGTCGGCACGCGGCCGGCGATGAGGCGATCCAGCTCGGCCGCCGTCTCGCCGATGAGGACGACGCTGCGGCAGCGGCGCGCGATCGCATCGGCGAGGCCACCGTACTCGAGCCCCTTGTCCTTGCCGCCGGCGATGAGCACGATCGGGGCGTCGAACGCCTCGAGCGCGGCGATGGCGGCCACCGGGATCGTGGCCTGCGAGTCGTTCACCCAGCGCACGCCCCCGCGCTCGCCGACGAGCTCGAGCCGATGCGGCACACCGGCGAAGCCACGGACGGCGGAGGCGATCGCGGCCGGCGCGACGCCGGCGTACCGAGCCGCGAGCGCCGCACCGAGGACGTTCGCGAGCATGTGCCTGCCCGGGAGCGGGACCTCGGCCGCCGGGAGGAGACGCTCCCCTGCCAGGATCACCCAGCCATCGTCGACCCACGCCTCGCTCTCGCCACGCCCCGGGCGCACCAGCCCATACCATGCGATGCTCTCGGCCGGCAGCCGTCCGGCGAGATCGCGGCAGCCCTGGTCGTCGTGGTTGAGCACGACGATCCCGTCCGGGACCGAGAGCTCGGCCAGGCGCGCCTTGACAGCCCGGTAGGCGTCGACACTGCCATGGCGGTCGAGATGATCCTCCCCGATGTTCGTGTAGAGCGCGACATCGGCGCCGCGCCCGATCGTCGGCAGCTGAAGCTCCGACAATTCGACGAGGGCCCACGTGTCGGGGCCGAGCTCGGTGGCGCGCTCGACAAGCGGGGTCCCGATGTTGCCGCCGAGGACGTTGCGCAGCCCGCCGGCGTCGAGCATCGCGGCGAGCAGCGAGGCGGTCGTCGTCTTGCCCTTCGTGCCGGTCACGCCGAGGATCCGAGCGCCGGTGAGGCGCAGGAAGAGCTCGATCTCGGACACGACCTCCGCGCCGCGCGCCTCGGCCGCCCGCAAGGCCTCGCGCAGCCACGGGTCGGTCGTCGGGAAGCGCGCCGAGACGGACGGGCTCGTGACGAGGAGATCGGCCCGCTCGAGCAGGGCCGCCGCGTCCGCCTCGTCGACCCCGAGCGCGAGGTGCACCTGGCGGGAACCGAGCGCGGCCACCGCATCGGCGAGCTCGTCGGCCGGTCGTCGGTCGTAGGCGGTGACGGTAGCGCCGGCATCGGCCAGGAAGCGGCTGGCGGCGATACCCGAGCGGGCGAGGCCGAGGACGACGGCGCGCCGGCCGGGCAGGTCGGCGACCGATCGGACGGGTGCGGCGGGTGCGCTCATCATCGGTCCATCTAGAGCGCGTTCACGCTGGCGAGGAAGATGCTGAAGCCGAGGAGCCCCGCCAGCGCGGCGACGATCCAGAAGCGCACGGTGATCTTCTCCTCCGCCCAGCCGATCAGCTCGAAGTGATGCTGAAGCGGTGCCATGCGGAAGATGCGCCGCCCGCGCAGCCGGTAGCTGACGACCTGCAGCACGACGCTCATGATCACCGCGAAGAAGACGATCCCGATGACCGCGAGCAGCGGCAGCTGGCCGTTCACCGTCGCGACGACGGCCAGCGTGGCGCCCAGGCTGAGCGCGCCCGAGTCGCCCATGAACATCTGGGCCGGATGGACGTTGAACCACAGGAAGCCGGCCAGCGCACCGATGACGAGGGCGCAGAAGACCGCGAGGTTCGGCTGCTCGATCTTGATGCCGGCCACCGGCACAAGGCTGATGAGCAGGTAGGCGACGAAGCTGAAGATGAGGACGCCACCGGCCAGACCGTCGAGGCCGTCGGTCAGATTCACCGCGTTGCTCGTCCCGACGATGACGAAGGCGATGAAAGCGATGAGGAGCACCGGCTCGACGAGGAACTGGCCGAGGAACGGGATGTTGATGCCGGTCAGGTCGAAGTGACGCCAGATGTAGAAGGCGGCGAGGATGGCGACGGCAGTCTGCCACACGAGCTTCCAGCGGCCACGCATCCCGATCCCTGTCCGCACGTTCACGAAGTCGTCGATCGCGCCGAGGATGCCCACGCCCATGAGCGTCAGCATCGGCGTCAGGGTCGCCGCGTCCTCGATGCGCAGGGCCATGGCCAGGAAGAGGACGACCGCGACGACGAGCATCCCGCCCATCGTCGGCGTGCCGGCCTTCCCGTAGTGGGCCTCCGGGCCGTCGCTGCGGATCTGTTTGCCGTACCCGAGGCGCTCGAGCAGGTTGATGTAGATCGGCGCGAGGATGACCATACCGACGAACGCGAGCAGAATCGCGACGACGATCGGGACGAGGCTCATGGCCCGCGCTCCAGCAGCCGCTCGACCGTCCGCTCGAGGCCGATGCCGCGCGAGGCCTTCACGAGCACGAGGTCCCCCGGACCCGGCGCCAGCTCGAACTCGATGACCGATGCGGCCCCCTCCGCGTCATCCGCCGTCACGACGCGCGCCGCGCCGGCCGCCCGTGCGCCCTCGGCCAGCCACCGGCCGCGCTCGCCGACCGCGACGATCGCGTCGGCGCTGCGGGCGGCGTGCGTCCCGATCCGGCGATGGAGCTCCTCCTCGTCGGGCCCGAGTTCGAGCATGTCGCCGAGCACCGCGATGCGTCGCCCGCCGGGCGCCAGCGGCGTCTCCGCGAGGAAGTCGAGGGCGGCGCCAACGCTCACCGGGGAGGCGTTGTACGTGTCGTCGACGAGGGTCGCGCCCGAAGCCGCCTCGACGACCGCCATCCGGTGAGCGGCGCGGCTGCCGGCGGCGAGGGCGTCGGCGACGTCGTCGAGCTCGATGCCCATCCGCTCCGCGACCGCGATCGCGGAGAGGGCGTGCGGCACGAGGTGACGGCCGGGGGTGCCGGCCAGGACCCGGCGGCTTCCCCACGGCGCATGGAGGGTGAACTCGGTGCCGGACAGGCCGCGGCTCTCGAGGTCCTCGGCGCGCACGTCGGACGTCGGGCCGAGGCCGAAGGTCCGGACCGGCGCCCGCGTCACGTCACGCATGGCGGCGACCCATGGGTCGTCGGCGTTGAGGACGGCGAGACCGTCGCGGGGCAGCGCCGCGGGGAGCTCGCCCTTTGCCTGCGCGATGCGCTCGATGCTCCCCGCGCGCTCGAGGTGCGTCGGATGGACGCTCAGCACGACTCCGATCTCGGGCTGTGCGATCTCGCACAGGAGCGCGATCTCGCCGGTCGTGTACATGCTCATCTCGAGCACCGCCGCCTCGTGCGTGGCCTCGAGGCGCAGCAGGGTCATCGGCAGGCCCGTCTC
>CAZKFP010000017.1:0-3743 GCA_964552085.1 uncultured Steroidobacteraceae bacterium | reverse complement strand
CGCTGTCGGGCGAGACGCCGAAGAGCTGCACGCCGGTATCGGTCACGCGCGACCAGCTGTCGCGCAGTCCGCACGCCTGCTTCGTGCAGCCCGGCGTGTCGTCCTTCGGGTAGAAGTAGAGGACGTAGCGCGAGCCGGCGAGCGAGGCGCTCGACACGACGGCGCCGTCGTCGGCGGTCATCTCGAAGTCGGGGGCCGGATCTCCGGCGCTCAGTCGGGTCATGCCTCGCTGAGTCTAGCCTTCCTCGCCCATCCGTTCGATCGCGACGAGTAGCGGCGGCAGCTCACGCGGCTGGATCCGTGCGACAAGCGCCTCGGCGAAGGCACCGACCTCGGCGTCGCCGGCCTCGGCAAGGTCGTGCCCGGCGCCGTCCATCTCGTGGCGTACCGGATCGTTGCCCGCCTCGCGCAGGACGCGCTCGAGCAGGACAGACTCGTCGGGATCGGCCCAGGCGTCGGCGGCGCCATGAGCGATGACGACGTTGCGATGAAGCATCGTGGCCAGCGCGAGCGCGGGCGTGTGGAACGCCTGCTCCCAGCCGGCCAGGCGTATCCCGACGCGACCGGCCCCAAGGCGCAGCTCCATCCCGGCCTCGCGCCGCTCCGCGCGCTCGATGAGCTCCTCGGCCGACGCGTCGATCGCCTCGACGATCGGGTGCTCGCGATCGACGCCACGCCGCGCCCGCTCGGCCACCCCGCGACGCAGGACGTCGCGAAGCGATCGGGCCGGCGGGCCGATGAACCCGACCGCCCCGATGGCCGGATCGCCGATCGCGACGCTCAGTGCCACGACGGCCCCCTCCCCGTGGCCGACGATGGCGCAGCGGCGCAGGTCGAGCTCGGGTCGCGAGCGCATGGCGCCAATCGCATCGCGCGCGTCGTCGATGCGCGTGAACAGGTCGGTCTCCTCCCACCCGCCGTCCGACTCGCCACAGCCGCGCGGGTCGTACCTCAGGCTCGCCACGCCGCGCTCCGCCAGCGCGGCGGCGAGGCGGGCGAAGAGGCCCTCCCCCTCCCCCCGTTCCGGCGCGAACCACGCAGGATGGCCGGTCCGGTCCCAGCCGCCATCCCGATCACGCGGCAGCCAGCTCGGGACGAGGAGGGCCCACGGCAGGCGGCCCGGCCCGACCGGCAGCGTCAGGGTCGCCGCCAGCGAGGCGTCACCAGCACGGAACCGAAGCGTTTCGGGGATCACGGGCACGATGGTACGCTCGGCGACGGTGACGCCTCAGCCGGAGCCCCTCTTCGCCCCGCCGCCCGAGCCGGTGCCGTTCGTGCCGGACGCGCGCGCCGAGCTGCCGGCGGCGACCGAGGTGATCGTGATCGGCGGCGGCATGGTCGGTGCCTCGACCGCCTACCACCTCGCCCGCGCCGGGATGCGCCCGCTCGTCATCGAGGCCAACGCCCCGGCCTGGGGCGCATCCGGGCGCAACGCGGGCATGGCCCTCGCCGGCCTCGGCGGACACTTCCCGCGCGTCACGCGGCTCGTGCAGGAGGCGGGCGGTCGCTCGATCCTCGACTACACGGCGCGGTCGCTCGACATGCTCGAGGCATGGGACGCCGAGCTGCCCGGCGGAATCGAGTGGGATCGCTTCGGGTCGCTCGATCTCGCGACCGATGAGGCGGAAGAGGCACATCTCGCTCGCGCTGCCGGCGTGCAGGCCGCGGAGGGGCTCGAGGTGCGCCTCGTCGCCGGTCAGGAGCTGAACGAGCTCGCGCCGGGCCTGGCGATCGACGAGATCCGCGCGGCGAAGTGGACCCCGAACGATGCCAAGCTCAACCCCTTCCGCCTCTGCTACGGGCTGCTCGAGGCGGTGCGCGGGATGGGGGGCGCCGTGGCGAGCGGGGTGCGCGTCGATCGTCTCCTCGCCCGAGGTGGCCGGGTCGCCGGTGTCGCCACGTCTCACGGCGAGGTCGCAGCCGGCGCGGTCATGCTGGCCACGAACGCCTGGACGCCGGCGCTGGCCCCGCACCTGGCCGCGAACCTGACGCCGATCCGCGAAACGGTGTGCGTGACCGAGATGCTGCCCTTCTCGATCGGACGTCCCGGCTTCGAGACGAACCAGTGCAACGAGTACTGGCGCCAGATGCGCACGGGCGAGGTCGTCATCGGCGGCTTCGCGGTCGCCGATGAGTCGATGGGCATCGGCACGTACTCGATCGAGGTCCGGCCGGCAGTGCCACCGTTGCTGGCCGGCCTGCTGGCACGCCTCCATCCGAGGGTGGCCGACGCCCGGATCGTCCGCTGCTGGGCCGGCCTGCTCGACTTCGCCTCGCTTGAAATTCCGATGGCCGGTCCCCTTCCGGCCGAGGACGGCACGCCGCTGCCCGGCGCCTACGTGGCGGCCGGTCTCACTGGACACGGCCATCCCTACGCACCGATCCTCGGGCTCCTCATGGCGGAGCTCATCGCAGATGGGTCGTCGCGGACGCTTCCGCTGGCGCCGTTCGCCCCGGGTCGCTATGTCGGCGCGACGCAGCCGCCCACCTGGCTCGAGCCCTTCCGGGGGACGGCCGCCCTCCCTCGCTGACCGCCGCCATTCGCTCATCGGCCTTCAGCCGATGAGCGGGCGCCAGGTGCCGAGAGCCAGGCTGAGACCGACCGCCGCCACAGCGAGCAGTGCCGCCCCCGCGATCCAGCCCCAGTCCCCGAGCGACATCCGCTGCACCCGCGCCACCGTCCGGCACGGCATCGCGCCGAAGCCGCGCGCCTCCATGGCCAGGGCCATCCGGCTTCCCCGGCGCACGGCGCCGACGAGGAGCGCCAGCAGCTGTCCGGCGAACAGCCGGACGGCGGCGAACGGCGAGCGTCCCGCCTCGACGCCACGGGCGCGTCGCGCCATCGCGATCGTCTGCCACTCCATGGCGAGCAGCGGCAGGAGGCGCAGCGCGGCGAGTACGCCGATCGCAAAGCGCGGCGAGACGTGGAGCTGCTGGACGAGCGCATCGGCCAGCTCCGTCGGCTGGCTCGTCGCAGTCGCGAGAATGCCTGCCAGCGCGATCGCCAGCAGCCGCGCCGCCAGCCCCAGCCCGTCGAGCGCGGTCTCGGTGCCGATCCGGATCGGCCCGATGGCGATGAGCGTTGGCCCGGCCTGCTCCGCGGCGAAGAGGACGTTCACGACCCCGATCGAGACGGCGGCCAGGCCGACGAGCCAGGCGCGACTCGCGAGGGCGGCGGGCGACAGGCCGGAGAGCGGCAGGAGCGCGCCGAGCCCGACCAGCACGACGAGCGCGGTCACGCCGTCGAGCGAGGCGAACAGAGCGCACAGGAGGACGAGCGCGGCTGCGAGCTTGGCCACGGGATTGGCGCGTGCCAGCGGGGCCTCCGCGTCGGGGACGAGCGGCGTCAGGAGCTGCATCAGCGACGGGCCGGCAGCGTCAGGGTCCGGTCGGCCAGCGCGTGCACGAACGCGCGATCGTGGGTCACGAAGCAGACGCCACGTCCATCATCGCGCAGGCCGGCGAGCAGGTGGAGCAGCTCGGTCCACGTCCGGCGATCCTGCCCGAACGTCGGCTCGTCGAGGACGAGCAGGCCGGGCGCGGTGGCGAGCGCCGTGGCGACCGACAGCCGCCGCTTCTCGCCGCCCGACAGCGTGAAGGGGTTCGCCGCTCCGAGGTGCTCCAGCCGCAGCCGCTGCAACAGCTCGTCGGCGCGACGCCGGGCCGCGGGCCGATCGAGCCCCGCGCGCATCGGTCCGAGAAGGAGCTCGTCGCGAACCGACGAGGTCAGGAACTGGTGCTCG
>CAZKFP010000016.1:0-7398 GCA_964552085.1 uncultured Steroidobacteraceae bacterium | reverse complement strand
CGGGGTCTGGGCCTTCCACTGCCACGTCCTCACGCACGCCGAGGGGCCAGATGGCATGTTCGGCATGGTCACCGCCCTCATCGTGAGCGACTGATGGCCGCCGCCGCGGGACCCGTCCCCGACCTGGAGGATGGCTTTGTCCGCCTCGTCGCGACGATGCCGCTGCACAGTGATCCCGAGCGCGTGGCGTCCATGTTGCGGCACGATGCCGCAAAGTGGCTCGTCGGAGCCGTCGAACGGCCATCGGTCGGAGGACTGCGGCGCTTCGTCATCGACCTTCGCCTCCGGATCGGCGGCCGATCGGCGGGCCTGACGACGCTCAGCAAGGCTGCCTACCTCGACGTCGGGGTCCCGCAGCGTACGGCGACCGGCTGGGTGTCGGAGATCAGCTGGAGAGCCTCGACGATCGCGCCACTCTTCCCCGTCTTCTCCGGCTGGCTGTCGATCGGTCTCGAGGAGCTGCGGATCGAGGGCCTCTACGCGCCGCCCGGCGGCGCGGTCGGCCTCGTGGCCGATCGGATCCTCCTGCACACCGCGGCGAATGGGACGGCGCGCTGGCTGCTCGGCCAGCTCGACGCCGCCGCGCTCGGAGCGGCGACCTAGCTGCCCGGACCCTCGCCGAGGCGGTGCTTGGCGACGAAGGCCGCCGCCTGGGTTCGGCGCTGCAGGTTGAGCTTGGCGAGGATGCTGCTGACGTAGTTCTTGACTGTTTTGTCGGAGAGGAAGATCTCGGCCGCGATCTCCTTGTTCGTCTTGCCCTCGGCGACGTGGAGGAGGATCTTCCGCTCCTGCGCGGTGAGATCCGCGAGCTCGTCGGTCGCGCCGCCGCTCGCTGCGGTCCGAACGCGCTGCAGCACCTTCTCGGTGACGGCAGGATCGAGCAGCGAGTCGCCGCGCCCGACCGACTCCAGGGCGGCCACGAGGTCGCGCCCGCGCACCTGCTTGAGGAGGTACCCGGACGCGCCGGCGATGATGGCCGACAGCACGGCCTCCTCGTCCGGGTAGCTCGTCAGCATCACGACGCGGGTTTCCGGCCGCGCCGCGCGGATGTCGCGGCAGGCCTCGACGCCGGAGCCGTCCGGCAGGCGCACGTCCATCACCACGACGTCCGGCTTGAAGCGGTCGGCGAGGGCGATCGCCTCGGCCACCGTGCCCGCCTGCGCGACGACCTCGAAGCCACTGCGACGGTCGAGCAACGCCACGAGGCCCTGGCGGACGATCTCGTGGTCATCGACGACGAGCAGCCGCAGCGGGCGGGCGTCGGCCTCGGTCATCGCTCCTCACCTCCATCAGCCTGTGTGCGCCGTCGGGGAACCGCCACGATGATACGGGTCCCACCGGCCGGCGCGCTGCGCACGTCGAACGTCCCGCCCATGGCCTCGGCCCGGGCCCGCATGTTGGCCAGGCCGTGGTGGCCGCGCGTGACCGCGCGGCGGGCGTCGAAGCCGCAGCCGTCGTCGACGATCTCGACACGGATTTCCTCCACCGCCCCGACGAGGAGCACGTTCGCACGCTCGGCCGACGCGTGCCGCGCGACGTTGGTCAACGCCTCGCGCGTGATCGCCATCAGCTCGGCCACGACCTCGATCGCCAGGTCCGCGACGACACCCGGCTCGTCCTCTACCGACACGCTGACCTCGACGCCGCTGCTCCGTCGTAGCTCGGTGGACAGGTGGTCGAGGCCGGATGCCAGGTCGCCGCCCTCGAGCAGGACGGGTCGCAGCCCGAAGATGAAATTGCGAATGTCGCGGATCACGGCGTGGAGCGCGTCGATCGCGTCGTCCACTCGGCGCCGCGCCTCCTCGCGGTCCTCGTCGACGAGGTCGAGGACGTCGTCGAGGGCCAGCGTCTGGGCGTAGATCGACTGGATCACGCTGTCGTGCAGGTCGCGCGAGATGCGGTCGCGCTCGTCGACGACTGCCAGGCGGCGGACCTGGTCGTGCAGCCTCGCATTCTCGATCGCGATGCCCGCGTGGAGCGCGAACATCTCGACGAGCGCCTGGTCCTCCTCGCTGAACTCGGCAGCTCCCAGCTTGTTCGTCAGGTACAGGCGCCCGACCGTCATGCCTCGGCTGGGGACGGGCATCCCCAAAAAGGATCCCATCTCGGGATGATGCGGCGGGAAGCCGTAGCTCTCCGGATGCGCGCCGATGTCGCGGATGCGGTACGAGCGGTTCTCGCGGATGATCAGGCCCAACAGCCCGCGTCCGTGCGGCAGGTCGCCGATCCGCGCCCGGGCCTCGTCGCTGATGCCGCTCGTGATGAATCGCTCGATCGCCCCATCGCCATCCACGATGCCGAGGGCGGCGTACTCGGCATCGGCGAGCTCGCGGACGCGGTCGACGATCGTCTGCAGCACGAGGTCGACGTCGAGGACCTCGCTGATGCCTCGCACCGCCTCGTCGAGGGATCGGAGCTGTCGATCGGCGCGATCGGCTCGCGCGCGAGCATGGAGTCCGCCCACGGCCAGCTCGAGCGCGCGCGCCATCTCGCCGGCGCGCGCGGCGTTGCCGTCGACGCGCAGCGCTCCGATGGGTGCCCCGTCGCCCGGCATGCCGAGGATGACCTCCATGCCATGCGCGGCTGAGCTCAGCCGGAGGTCGAGCTCCGGGAGGGGCGGGGCGGACACCTGGAGGCGGCTCACCTGGAGATCGAGCTCCGACGAGAGAGTCCCGATGGCGGCCGCGAGCACATCGACGGTCGTCTCCGTCGGGTCGCGCCTCCAGGCTTCGAGGGCCTCGATGATCGGTGGCAGAGGCAGGGCTCGGCCGGGAACTGACGGCTCTGATCCGGCGCGCGAAGAAGGCATCGGCGACAGGCTATCGCGAGAGTCGCATCGTCGCATGGGGATCCCGCCCGTCTCCCGGGCAGCTGCCGCTTCTACGCGGTGGCGCGCCGCTCGAACTGCTCGCCCATGCACGAGCTCAGGACGGAGGTTGCTCCTGGGACTCGTCGCTTGCGTCCGGGTCCGACGCCGAGTCAGGCGGGATGTTCGCCTCGTCGGTATCGGTCATCGACGGGTCGTAGGCGAGCCCCTTGTCCGGCGGCTCGCCGCTCGGCTCGTCGACCTTCTCCGCGTCGCGTTCCATCGGTACCTCCGGGGTCATCGGTTCTCGCCGGCGCCGCCCTCGCGGCGCGGGGTGTCATCGGTCATGAAGGAGCCTCCTTTTCGGGGCGCCACATGCAAGGCGCGCGCCCGTTGGCCAGTGTCGCCAGACGCCGGCGCAAGCGGCGTGCCGCTAGCATTCCGACGTGACCCCCGACTTCCTGTCGAACCTTCGCGACATCGTCGGCGACCGCCACTGCCTGACCGATGCCGCCCTGCGCGCCTCGTACGAGACCGACTGGACTCGCCGCTTCCACGGTTCGGCGCTGGCAGTGCTGCGTCCCGGCTCCGCCGACGAGGTCGCGGCCGTGCTGCGGGCCTGCTCGGCGGCCGGTGTCGGGATCGTGCCGCAGGGTGGCAACACCGGGCTCGTCGGCGGTTCAGTGCCGCGCGGCGGCGAGGTCGTGCTGAGCCTGCTGCGCCTGAGCGACGTCGGGGAGGTCGACGCGGACGCCGGGGAGCTGACCGCCGGCGCCGGCGCCACGCTGGCGGCCGTCCAGGAGCGTGCCCGCGCGGCCGGCTGGGATGTCGGGGTGGACCTGGGCGCGCGGGACTCGGCGACGATCGGCGGGATGGTCGCGACGAACGCCGGCGGCGTGAACGTCCTGCGCCATGGGCCGATGCGCCGCCAGCTCCTGGGCTTCGAGGCGGTGCTCGCCGATGGCTCCATCCTGCGGCGGCTGCCGGGGATGCCGAAAGACAACACCGGCTACGACCTCGGCGCCCTGCTCGCCGGCTCGGAGGGGACGCTCGCCGTCATCACGCGGGCTCGGCTGCGCCTCGTGCCCAGGCTTGCCCGTCGCGTCGTCGCCGTCGCCGGCTTCGCCGATGCCTCGTCCGCCGTGGCCGCGTCGGCGCGCCTTCGCCGCGAGCTCGGGTCGATCCTCGCCCTCGAGCTGTTCACCGATGCCGGCATGGAGCTCGTCCTGCGCCACGCGCGGGTTGCGGCGCCGTTCGCCGCGCGCCGGCCGGTCTACCTGCTCGTCGAGGCCGGCTCGGACGAGGCGGATCCGACCGATGGCCTCGTGGCGGCCCTCGAGTCGCTCCACGTTGGCGGCGCCGCCGCGGTCGCGACCGACGCCGCCGGCCGGCATCGGCTCTGGCAGCTGCGCGAGCGTCACACGGAGGCGGTGAACGCCGAGGGGGTGCCGCACAAGCTCGACGTCTCCGTGCCGCTGGCGCGCTACGCCGAGATGATGGAACGCGCGCCGGAGGCGGTTCGCGCGGTGGACCCGGCGGCCCGGACGATCTGCTACGGGCACGTCGGCGACGGGAACGTGCACGTCAACGTGCTCGGGCCCGCCGCGGAGGACGAAGCCACCGACGATGCGGTCCTGTCGCTCGTCCTGGAGCTCGGGGGGAGCGTCAGCGCCGAGCATGGCATCGGCATCGCCAAGGTCGATTGGCTCGTGCGCGACCGGGGCGAGGCGGCCGTCGCCGCCATGCGCGCCATCAAGGACGCGTGGGACCCTGCCGGCATCCTGAACCCCGGAGTGCTCTTCGCTCGGCATACATGACACCGACTGTCGGGTTCCGGCGGTAGCATCGGGCCATGAGACCTGAGACCGAGATCCTCGAGACGAACGGCGGCCGCATCGCGTACGACGTGGAGGGAGCCGGCGAAGCGGTCGTCCTCATCCACGCGGGGGTGGCGGATCGTCGGATGTGGGACGACCAGGTGGCGGCGCTCAGGGACGCGTACCGGGTCATCAGGTACGACACGCGCGGCTTCGGCGAGACCGAGACCGATGCCGTCCCGTTCTCGAACCGGGCCGATCTGGCGGCACTCCTCGATCACCTCGGTGAGCGCTCGGCGCATCTCGTCGGGCTGTCGCGGGCCGGCTCGATCGCGCTCGACTTCTCGATCGAGTCTTCCGACCGCGTTCGCTCACTCGTCGTGGCGGCCGGCGGCGTCAGCGGCTACGACCCCGTCGATGACCCCGGCGACGAGGCCTCGCCCGACTGGGACGAGATCGAGGCTTGGGAGGCGGCCGGAGCGTGGCAGAAGCTCGCCGATTGGGAGACCGCGTACTGGGCCGACGGGCCGGGGCAGCCGGAGGGCCGCGTCGGGCCGGCTATCCGCGACCGGGTCCACGACTGGATCCTGTCGAACTACCGGGCCGAGAAGGTCGAGGGCCAGCCGCAGGTGCTCGACCCGCCCGCCGCCGGACGCCTCAGTGAGCTGAAGGCGCCGCTGCTCGTCATGCTCGGTACGCTCGACGATCCCGGAACGCAGGCGTCCATGCGTCACCTCGCCGCGGCCGTTCCCGGCGCCCGCCTTGAGGTGTTCGAGGGCGCCGCCCACATGCTCAACCTCGAGCAGCCGGAGCGGTTCAGCTCGCTCCTGCGCGAGTTCTTCGCCGAGAGCTGAGCCCGGCGCGCCGCCCGTGCCGGTAGAGTCGGCCGGTGAGCGAGATCGACGAGATCCTGCGGGCGGCCGAGGGGTGGATGGCCCGCGGCGAGCGCTTCGCCCTGGCGACGGTCGTATCGGTCCGTGGGTCGTCGTACCGTCGTCCCGGCGCGCGGCTCCTCGTGCCCGAGCACGGCGCGCCGGTCGGCCTGATCAGCGGCGGCTGCCTCGAGGAGGAGGCCGGGCGCCTGGCGCGCGAGGCGCTCGCGCTCGATGCGCCGATCCTCGTCACGATCGACCACTCGGCGGAGGGCGACGAGCTGTGGGGCATCGGCCTCGGCTGCCGAGGAGTGATCGAGATGCTGGCGGAGCCGCCCGGGATGGCCGCCGAGACGCTCGAGGCCCTGACCGCCGCCCGTCGGGAGGGCCGCGCCACCTACCTGCTCACGAGCCTCGATGGCGAACGCCGCAGCCTGAGCGCCCTCGAGGCCGATGCGCTCGGCGAGCGAGCGGCGCTGGCCGTTGCGCACGGCCGTCCGACGCTTCTTGGCGACGCCGTGCTCGACCCGATCCTGCCGCCGTTGCACCTCGTCGTGTGCGGGGCAGGTCCAGACGCCGGCCCGCTCGTGGCCGTCGCCGTGCGGCAGGGATGGCGCGTCGACGTCGTGGATCCGCGCCGCTCGTTCCTGCTCCCCGAACGCTTCCCGGGGGCGCGGCTCCTCGATCGCGAGCCGGCCGACGCCGCCGAGGCGACCGCTGCCGGTGAGTGGACGGCGGCCGTCGTCATGAGCCACGACTACCTGCGCGACTCGGCCTTCGTGGGCGGCTTCCTCGGCCGCGGAGTCACGTACCTCGGCATCCTGGGGCCGCGCGACCGGACGGATCGGCTGCTGGCGGAGCTGCCTGCCGCCCCGGGCGAGGCGGACCTGGCGGTCATGCATGCCCCGGCGGGGTTGGACATCGGGGCCGATGGGGCCGAGCAGGTGGCCACCGCGATCGTGGCCGAGATCCTCGCCGTCCTGCACGGACGCTCCGGGGCGCCGTTGCGTCACCGGCCGGGCTCGATCCACAGCTGACGACCGCCCTCCCTACCCGCCGATGAAGCTCATCTCCACCTTCGGCAGGTCCACCGTCTCGAGGGACCGCAGCTCCGAATAGCGGTCCGAACGACCGGTCCAGATCGCGCGCAGCGCGTCGGCCAGCTCGTCGTCGTCCGCGCCGGCGCGCAGCACCGCGCGGAGGTCGTGGCCGGCCGTGGCGAAGAGGCAGGTATACAGCCGGCCGTCGGCGGAGAGGCGGGCGCGGGTGCAGTCGCCGCAGAACGGCTGGCTGACGCTTGAGATCACGCCGATCTCGCCGGCCCCGTCGCGGTACCGATATCTCTGGGCGACCTCGCCGCGGTAGCCGGCATTGACCGGCTCGAGCGGCCAGCGCGCGTCGATGGCGGTGACGATCTCGGCGGCCGGGACGACATCGTCCAGGCGCCACCCATTCGAGTGGCCGACGTCCATGTACTCGATGAAGCGCACGGTCGTATCGGTGCCGCGGAAGCGTTCGGCCAGGTCGATCACCGCGTGCTCGTTGACACCGCGCCGGATGACGGCGTTGATCTTGATCGGCCCCAGGCCGGCGCGTTCCGCCGCCGCGATGCCGTCCAGGACGCGGCGAACGGGGAAGCCGACGTCGTTCATGCGCATGAACGTCGCGTCGTCGAGGGCGTCCAGGCTGACGGTGACGCGATGCAGGCCGGCGTCGGCGAGCGCCTGCGCTCGGCCCGCGAGCAGCGAGGCGTTCGTCGTCAGCGTCAGGTCCTCGATTTCCTCGATCCGCGCCAGCAGCCCGACGAGCGTCTCGAGGCCGCGGCGCACGAGCGGCTCACCGCCGGTCAGGCGCACCTTGCGCACGCCGAGCGCCACCGACGCGCGGACGAGGCGCTCGATCT
>CAZKFP010000015.1:0-3579 GCA_964552085.1 uncultured Steroidobacteraceae bacterium | reverse complement strand
GCGAACGGCTTCCAGCCCCGGACCTGCATCCCGACCGCGGTCGCGATCATCTGCTGCTCGGCGATGTACATCTGGAAGAACCGCTCCGGCAGGGCCTTGTCGAAGAGCTCGGTGTATGTGCTGTTTCCGACCTCGCCGTCGATGGCGACGACATCGCCGCGCGCCCGACCGAGGGCGACGAGCGCGTCGCCGAACGCCTTGCGCGTCGCCTCCTTCGTGCCCGGCTCATAGACCGGGAGCTTGAGCGGGGTGGTGGGGAACACGTGCGGCGTGCCCTTGATCACGGGCTTCGCGACGTCGACGTGGATCGTGCGCACGCCGCCGAGCTCCGCGATCGCGGCCTCGGTGTCGTCGAGCGGCTTGCCGTGCTTGCCCGGCAGGTTCGCGACGGCCTCGACCCCGTGCCCCTTCTCCGTCCGGGCGATGATGACCGTCGGCTGCCCGGTCGTGTCGACCGCCCTGGCGAGCGCGCGATCGATGGCCGCGACGTCATGCCCATCGATCTCGATCGCCTTCCAGCCGAACGCCTCCGCGCGCTTCCGGTACGCGTCGAGGTCCCAGCCATGCATCGTCTCGCCGGTCTGCCCCCATCGGTTCACGTCGATGATGGCGGTCAAGTTGTCGAGGCCGCGATGCCCAGCCGCCTCGAATGCCTCCCAGATCGAGCCCTCCGCCATCTCCGAGTCGCCGCACAGGCACCAGACGCGGTACGGCAGGCGGTCGAGCTTCCGGCCGGCGAGCGCCACGCCGACGCTGATCGGCAGCCCCTGGCCGAGCGACCCGGTCGCGACGTCCACCCACGGCAGCACGGGCGTCGGGTGTCCCTCGATCCGCGAGCCGAACTGCCTGAACGTGAGCATCTCGTCGTCGCTGATCGCCCCGGCCGCCTTGTACATCGCGTACAGGAGCGGGGACGCGTGGCCCTTGCTGAAGATGAGGTGGTCGTTCCGCGGATCCTCGGGCGTGCCGAAGTCGTAGTGGAGGTACTTCGACATGAGCACCGCCATGAGGTCGGCGGCGGACATCGACGAGGTGGGATGGCCGCTGCCGGCCGCGCCGCTGGACCGAACCGAGTCGACGCGAAGCTGCTGACCAAGCTCGCGCCAGTCGTCGTGCTGGGAGGTCATGGCAGATGGCTCCGCAAGTTCATTGCCGGGAAATGATCGAGGGGGACCATCATACGGCGCCATCCGGGCATGGTCGCTGAACGGGCAAGCGAGTGCCGGCCTCGAATGCCCCGGGGCCTAGACGCCGCCCCGGGGTGATCAGGGCCGGCGGCCTCGCCGCCGAGCGACCGTCAGTCGCGCATCATCCGGAAGCAGTCCGAGCAGTAGACCGGTCGCGCGCCGGTCGGCCGGAACGGGACCTGGGTCTGGTTGCCGCAGCGCGCGCAGGTGGCGTCGTGCATCTCGCGCGGTCCGCGCGAGAACCCCCCGTCGCCGCCGTTACCGTAGCTGCCGCTGCCGCCAGCCCCGTTCGCGCCCGATGCGCGGCGCTGGGCGCGACAGGACGCGCAGCGCTTCGGGGCGGAGGCGAACCCCTTCTCCGCGAAGAACTCCTGCTCGGACGCGGAAAACACGAAGTCGATCCCGCAGTCACTGCAGTTGATGACCTGATCGGTGTAGGTCACGCAAGACCCCTCCCAACAACTGGATTCCGACGACGTCGCAGCTTCGTCGCTCGACGCCGGCCCGGGTCTTGCCGCTGCCCCGGGGCCGCCGTAGGAGGTGGAGGGGAGAGGAAGGGAGAGGCTGGTGGCGCCGCTCTCGCGCGCTTCGACGGGCGGAGTATTACCCGAGCATCATTGCCGCGGCAAGTGGTCTCGTCCGGTACGATCGGTCCATGCGCGTGGCCCTTACCGTCGTCGGCTCGCTCCTGATCGTCGCCGGCATCGTCTGGATCGCCCAGGGCCTGGACCTGGCGTTCGCGCCGCGCAGCTTCATGACCTCGGATCGCACGTGGATCCTCATCGGCGCCGCCACCGCGGTCGGAGGCGGCATCCTCATCGGATGGGCGCGCCGGGCGTAGCCAGGCCGAGGATCGGTCAGCCGCCTCCCGACTCCCGGGTCGACTCGCCGACGGGCGGGATGACCGGCTTGACCGAGGCCGCGCCGCTCCCCTCGCCCCGGTTGCCGACGAAGGCGCTGATCAGGTCCATCGGCAGCGGGAAGATGATCGTCCGCGTCTCGTCGGAGCTGATGTCGGAGAGGGTCTGCAGGTAGCGAAGCTGGAGGGCGGAGGGCGCCGAGCTGATGATGTTCGCGGCCTCGCTCAGCTGTTGCGCGGCCAGGAACTCGCCCTCGGCGTGGATCACCTTCGCCCGCTTGTCGCGCTCCGCCTCGGCCTGGCGGGCCATGGCGCGCTTCATCTCCTGCGGGAGCTCGACGTCCTTGACCTCGACGACGCTGACCTTGATGCCCCACGGCGCGGTCTGCTCGTCGATGATCTCCTGGAGCCGCTGATTGATCTCCTCCCGCTTGCTGAGCAGCTCGTCGAGCTCGGACTGCCCGAGCACCGATCGCATCGTCGTCTGGGCGATCTGCAGTGTGGCAACGAGGTAGTTCTCGACCCGCACGACGGCGGCCTCGGGATCGACGACCCGGAAGTAGCACACCGCGTTCACGCGGACGGTCACGTTGTCGCGCGTGATCGCCTCCTGGCTCGGGATGTCGAGCGTGACCGTTCGCAGGTCGATCTTCACCATGCGGTCGATGAAGGGGATGATGAGAAAGAGGCCCGGCCCCTTCGCGCCGACCAGGCGGCCGAGACGGAAGATGACCCCCCGTTCGTACTCCTGCACGACCTTCACGGCCGCCCCCACCAGGCTGAAGATGATGAGTCCGGCGACGCCCAGGACCGGCAACAGGCCAATCAGGTCTTCCACGGTTACGGCTCCTTCGTTTCGTCAGTGGGTGCCGAGCCGGCTCCATCGAGCGGCTCGACGATCAATGTCATCTGGTCGCGAGCGACGACGCGTACGGCGTCGGTCGAGGGTAGCGGCGTGCCGGCCACGGTGCGGGCGGCCCAGAGCTCGCCCTCCACGTAGACCGATCCCGGCCCGCGGGGGATGGCCGTCATGCCGACCATGTCGGTGCCGCCGATCGCCAACGGCCGTCGCCGGCTGCGCATGACGGCCCGAACCGCGACGAGGCTGAAGAGCACGAGCGCGAGCGTGATGCCGTAGATGAGCGGCCGGCTGACCTCGAGGAACGGGGCCCGCGTGTCGTCGATGAGCAGCGTCGACCCGAGCAGGAACGCGATCGCCCCGCCGATGCCGAGCACGCCACCGGAGGCCACCCAGATCTCCGCGCCGAGAAGCGCGAGCCCGAATAGGAGCAGCGCCAGGCCCGCGTAGTTGATCGGCAGGCTTCCGAGGCTGAGGAGGCCGAGGATGATCGCGATCGCCCCGAGGATGCCGGGGAAGAACGAGCCCGGCGCGCTCAGCTCGAAGTAGATGCCGAGTGACCCGAGGCTGAGCAGGATGACCGCGATGTTCGGATCGCTGATCGCCATGAGGAAGTCCTCGAACGGCGACATCGGCAGCTCGACGACGTCCGCGTCGGCCGTTGCGAGCGTGAC
>CAZKFP010000014.1:0-5597 GCA_964552085.1 uncultured Steroidobacteraceae bacterium | reverse complement strand
GGCGGGTGGCGTGACCGGTCTCGCGATCCTCGGCTCGACCGGCTCGATCGGTCGCCAGGCGCTCGAGGTCGTGACGGCGCTCGGCGATCGGTTCGTCGTGCGTGGCCTCGCCTCCGCCCATTGCGCCGAGCCGTTCGTCGCGCAGCTCGCCGCATGGCCGGAGGCCCGTGCCTGGTGCGCCGGGGGGCGGCCCGCGTCCGTCGATGCCGGGCGCTGGGCGGGCGGCGGGCTCGAGGAGCTCGCCACGGCCGACGGCGTCGAGCTCGTCGTCGTCGCGACGACCGGCATGGCGGCACTGCCCGCGGTCCTCGCCGCGCTCCGCTCCGGCCGGCGCGTGGCGCTCGCGAACAAGGAGACGCTCATCACCGGCGGGCACCTCGTGGCGTCGCTCCTCGAGGAGCTTGGCGGCGACCCGCTCGACCTCCTGCGACCGATCGACAGCGAGCACTCCGCGATCTGGCAGTGCCTCGTCGGGGAACGCGTGGCGGAGGTCGAGCGTCTCGTCCTTACCGCGAGCGGCGGTCCGTTCCGTGGCCGGGCGGCAACGAGCCTCGCGACGGCTACGCCGGCCGAGGCGCTGGCGCATCCGACGTGGCAGATGGGTCCGAAGATCACAATCGACTCGGCCACCCTCGTCAACAAGGCGTTCGAGGTCATCGAGGCCAAATGGCTCTACCGGCTCCCGTACTCTAAGATCGATGCCGTGATCCACCCCCAGAGCATCGTGCACTCGTTCGTCGAGTTCATCGATGGCTCGTACAAGGCGCAGCTCGGCCTGCCCGACATGCGCCTGCCGATCCAGTACGCGCTCACGCATCCGCGGCGCCTGCAGTCGCCCGCGCCGGCGTCGTCGCCGGTGGACTGGGGCACGCTCGAGTTCGCGCCACTGGCCGATGCGGACTATCCCGCCTACGCGGCCGTGCGCGCCGCCGCCGATGCGGGCGGAAACCGGGGCGTCATCCTCAACGCCGCCGACGAGGCGGCCGTCGCCGCCTTCCTCGACGGGCGCATCCCGTTCCCCGCGATCGCGGAGACGATCGGAACGGCGGTCGACCGCTGGGGAGCCGACCGCGAACCGAACCTGGAGGAGATCGCGGCCCTCGACGCCGAGGTCCGTGACGGGCTCGGGGCGGCGCTCGCCTGATGGACGTCATCGGCACGATCGTCGCCTTTATCGGCATCCTCGTCGTGCTCGTGCTCGTCCATGAGCTCGGGCACTTCATCGTCGCGAAGCGCGCCGGGATCACGGTCGAGGAGTTCGGGATCGGCTTCCCGCCCAGGATCGCATCGGTCCGGTGGCACGGGACTCGGTACAGCCTGAACTGGATTCCGCTCGGTGGCTTCGTCCGGATGCTCGGCGAGGACGGCGACGTCGAGGTCAAGCGCCTGCGGGAGCAGGGCATGACCGATGACGAGGTCGAGCACGCGATGGCCGGCGCCTTCAACCGGCGCCCCGTGTGGGTGCGGGTCATGGTCCTCCTCGCCGGCGTGGCGATGAACTTCGTCCTCGCGGCCGCGCTCTTTGCCGTGGCCTTCAGCATGCCGCTCCTCGAGGGCCAGGGAGCGCTGACGGTGACCGAGATCCAGCCGGAGAGCCCGGCCGAGGGCCAGCTGCAGGTGGACGACGTCATCATCGGCGCCGACGGCCGGGCGTTCGAGCGATCGCAGGATCTGACGGAGTACGCACGAGAGCGTGGCGGCGAGGAAGTCGAGCTGCAGGTCGTGCGCGACGGTGAGGCGATCGACGTCGCCGTGACGCCGCGTGTCGTGACGCCGGAGGATCGAGCGCGGGGGATCGGCCCGATCGGCTTCGCCTACGACCCCGAGCGCGTCGTCGAGCGCCCGTCGTCCGTGACCGGCCCGCTCGACGCCATCGCGCGCGGCACCGGCACGGCCTGGAGCCTCGCGATCCAGATCCCCGGCGGGCTCGCGGAGGCGATCGGTGGCATGATCGGCCTGAACCCGAACGGTAATGACGCTCGCGGCCCAATCGGTATCGCGCAGGAGACCGGGAAGGTGCTCGAGGCGCCGTTGGTCAGCCAGCTCTTCTTCATCGGCCTCCTCTCGGTCAACCTCGCGGTCCTCAACGTCTTGCCGTTCCCGCCGCTCGACGGTGGCCGGCTCATCGTCGTCCTGCTCGAGGCCGTGCGCCGTCGGAAGCTGCCTGCCGAGCGCGAGGCGCTCATCTATCTCACCGGTTTCGCCGTCCTCATCGCGCTCGTCATCCTCATCAGCATCCAGGACATCCAGCGGCTGATAACGGGCGGCTAGGGCCTTGCTCATCACGGCGAGTATTCGTGCCCGTGCGATGATCGGCGCATGCGCAGGATCGCGACCGCCCTGCTGAGCGTGGTGGCCCTTGCCGGCTGTGGACTCAGCCCGGCGGTCGATATCGGCGCTGCGGACGTCGCGGGCCCGGTTTCACCATTCGAAGAGTGCGTCGCCGACCGCTATGCGTACATCGGCGAGAACACGATCGCCGGGCTGGGCCTCGACACGGTCACGGCCGCTGCCGTTACCGCCGCGGACGCGCAACGGATGGGCAGGATCTGGGTGACGGAAGACCGTCTGCCGTTCGACCGCGGCGAGCCCGGAGGACCGATCCAGTCGGTGCGCATGTTCTGCGTCGAGTTCCCGGATGGAAGCGGGATGTCCGGCTGGCCAGTCGACGAGACGTGGCAGCCTCCGAACCTTGGTGTCCAGGCAGGGCGTGACCCATCGGGCGCGCCCCCGGTGGGGATGCTGCTGCTCGCGGTCGCCGCGGCCTTGTCCATCGGAATCTCGCTTCTGGCGTTCCGACGCCGTTGATCAAAGGGCACGCTGGCTCTTGTCGACTGCCCCGCAGCACGACGTGTATCACGCCCGGTGAGATCAATCGCATGCGGAGCGGTCTGTCCAGCGAGGATCGCTGGCAGTGGTAGATCAACGTCGGGATCGAACCCTCGCCCCAGTAAGCCCGGTGGCGAGGGAGGGGTCGATCGGATATACTTCGGGACGGTTCTGCCGGCCAACTGCGAACCGTGAATATTGAACTCAGTGCCTGAGACGTGGGTCGGTTCGCCTTCCCGCGTCTTTGTTTTCGTCCCGACCCCGAGGAGCGGCCATGAATCGAGACTTCATCGGAGCACTGCTCCAGCTGAACGCTGAGAAAGGTGTGCCGCAGGAGATCCTGATCCGAACGCTGGAGCAGGCGATCGAGTCGGCGTACCGGCGCAACGCGGATGCCCCGGAGAACGTCGTCGTCACGGTCAACCCCGAGAGTGGCGAGATCAGCGTCGCGCGCGAGTACGACGTCATGGCCACCGAGGAGGAGATCGAGGACCCCGAGGCCCAGATGCTCGTCCGCGATGCCCAGAAGATCGATCCCACGACCGGTGTCGGCGGCAAGGTTCGCATCCCGGAGAACGTGACACAGGCGCAGCTCGGCCGGATCGCGGCACAGACCGCCGGCCAAGTGTATCGCCAGCGCCTGCGAGAGGCGCAGCGCGACCTCGTCTTCCAGCAGTACGCCGCCCGCGAGGGCGAGATCATGACCGGCAACGTGCAGCGCACGACCGAGTCGGCGGTCGTGCTCGACCTGGGCAAGGACGTCGAGGCGGTCCTGGCGGTGACCGAGCAGCTGCCCGCCGAGACGTACCGTATCGGCCAGCACCTGAAGGTCTACGTCATGGAGGTTCGGCGGACGACCCGTGGTCCGGTCATCGTCGCCAGCCGGACGCACCGCGGATTCCTCCGTCGCCTGATGGAGATGGAGATCCCGGAGATCTACAACGGCACGGTCGTCATCCGCGGCATCGCGCGCGAGGCCGGCAGCCGCTCGAAGGTGGCGGTCGAGAGCCGCCAGCAGGGCGTCGATGCCAAGGGCGCGGCGGTCGGCCAGCGCGGAGCGCGGATCCAGTCGATCGTGTCGGAGCTGAACGGCGAGAAGGTCGACATCGTCCTGTGGGACGAGGACCCCTCGCGTTTCGTGGCCGAGGCGCTGTCGCCCGCCGAGGTGCTCAGCGTCCGGATCGACGAGGAGCACAAGATCGCGAACGTCATCGTCCCCGAGCGGCAGCTCAGCCTCGCGATCGGCAAGGAGGGCCAGAACGCAAGGCTGGCCGCGAAGCTCACGAGCTGGCGGATCGATATTCGCTCGGATGCCGGAGTCGCCACGGCGGCCGCCGGTGGCGAGCCCGGCGAGGAGGAGCCTGTGCCGGTCGCAGAGGCGCCGGCCGATGCCAAAGCGACGACCTGACCACGTCCCGACCCGCACGTGCGCGGTCTGCCGCACCTCCCGCCCGAAGCGCGAGATGGTCCGGCTGGTCCGCACCGCGGACGGGGTCATCGACCGCGACGAGTCCGGCCGCCGGCCGGGTCGCGGAACGTATATCTGTCACGAACCGGACTGCCGCGATCCCAAGCGACGCGCGGCGGCCGTCAAGAGGGCGCTCGGTGCCGAGCCCGCGCCTGGAGCCCTGGAGATCGAGGTGAACGATGCCGCCACGTAGATACCGACCGCGCCGCGGACCGCGACCGCAACGCAAGCGCACAGGAGCGGCCGCCGCCGCCGTGGCCGAGGCCCAGGCAGCCGCAGCGCGCCCGACCGGGCCGGTCGAGCTGCCCGATCCCGTCGTCATCAAGGACCTGGGCGAGCTGCTCGTGGTGAGCCATGCCGAGATCATCAACGTCCTCATCCGCAACGGCATCTTCGCCACCATCAACCAGTCGATCGACTTCGACACAGCCTCGCTCGTCGCGAGCGAACTCGGCTTCGAGGCGACGCAGCGCGGCGATTCGGACCGAGCGGCGGCGGAGGCCGCCGGCGAGCTCGAGCTCGTCAAGCCGGGGAGCCCCGAGGAGGGGGACGGCAAGCCGTCCCTGTGGAGCGACGACGACGCCGCGAAGCTCCAGGTGCGGGCTCCGATCGTCACCGTCATGGGGCACGTCGACCACGGCAAGACGAGCCTGCTCGACGCCATTCGCGAGACGAAGGTCGCCGACCGCGAGTCGGGTGGGATCACGCAGCACATCGGCGCGAGCGAGGTCGTCCACAACGACAAGCGCATCGTCTTCCTCGACACGCCCGGGCATGAGGCCTTCACCGCCATGCGGGCCCGCGGGGCGCAGGTGACCGACATCGCGATCATCGTGGTCGCGGCCGACGACGGCGTCATGCCGCAGACGAAGGAGGCGATCGACCACGTCCGGGCCGCGCGCGTGCCGATGATCGTGGCGATCAACAAGGTCGACAAGCCGGATGCGAACCCGGACCGGGTGAAGCAGGAGCTCGCCGACAACAACGTCCTCATCGAGGAGTACGGCGGTGACGTGATCGCCGTCGCGGTCAGCGCGAAGCAGCGCACCGGCATCGACGACCTGATGGAGATGGTGCTGCTCGTCGCCGACCTCCAGGACCTCAAGGCCGATCCGGGCCGCGACGCGGTCGGGACGATCGTGGAGTCGAAGGTCGACAAGGGCCGCGGCAACGTCGCGACCGTGCTCGTCCAGACCGGCACGCTCGAGATCGGCCAGATCGTGACCGTCGGCCGCACGTGGGGCCGGGTCCGCGCGCTCAACAACGCCGCCGGCAAGCGGGTGAAGACCGCGGAGCCCGC
>CAZKFP010000013.1:0-7912 GCA_964552085.1 uncultured Steroidobacteraceae bacterium | reverse complement strand
GTGCCCTTTGGTTTCTTGCCACCGCTCTTGGAGCCTGGTCCCTTGTCGGGCATCGGTCGTGGCCTCGCTGCGTGGTTGGACCGGCTGACTGTACAGACCGGCCTCCTGGTTTGACAACCTCCCGCGAGCCGAGCCCGACGGTGTCAGGACACCTGCAGCGCCAGCTGCTTGAGCTCCATCATGCGGCTGCCGAGCGTCTCGAGCTCATCGGTGCTGAAGACCTGGCGAGCCTGCTTGAACATCTCGCCCTCTTCCTCCTCGATGTTATGCTCGATGTTCTCCTTCATGACTTTGAACTTCGCGCCCCACGCCTCGTCGGTGACGTCGGTTGTCTCGAGCTCGCCCATGATCTCGTCGACGACATGGTGCTCCTCGAAGCCCTCGAGCACGTTCTCCGTCGCCTTCGGGTGCGACTTGAGGGCCGGGTAGAAGATCTCCTCCTCGATCCGCTCGTGGATGAGCATCTCTTCCTTGAGCCTGCCGAACAGCTCGGTGCGCCCGACTTCGGCGCGCTCGGTCGTCTCCTCGCCGTCGGCGAGCATCTTCTTCACCTTGTCGTGGTCGGCCTTGAGCAGGGAGATGGCGTCCATCGGTCCTCCTGGGCGCTTGTACGGGGTCGAAGTCGCGCGACCCTTACGCACGCCGCGTGCCGGATCGATCAGGCCGGCTCGAGGAGGCTCGCGATCTCCTCGCGAGCGGGCATCCCGGCACGGGCACCCGCGGCACCGACCGAGCGCGCGGCCGCGGCATTCGCGGCCCGGATCGCGTCGTCGAGCGACGCGCCGTCTGCCAGCCACGCGGCCAGGACGCCACAGAACGTGTCCCCGGCGCCGGTCGTGTCGACGACCGCGGGGACCACATGGCCGGCGAAGCGCTTGCGGCGCTCGCCGTCGACGAGCAGGGCGCCGGCGGGTCCCTGGGTCACGATGATCGGCCCCGAGTGCCGGGCCGCCAGCTCGTCGAGGGCGGAGGCGGTCTCGTCGTTGCCGATGGCGACGATGAGCTCGTGCTCGTTCGGCGTGAGGATCGGTCCGAGCTCGAGGACCTCGGCCGAAAGGGCCCGCGCCGGCGCCGGGTTGAGGATCGCCGTCGTTCCGCTGTCGCGCGCTGTGCGGAGCGCGTCGAGGACGGTGGCCGCCGGCACCTCGTGGTTCGTGAGCAGCACTCCGGCGGCGGCGATGATGGACCGGTCCTCGTCGTCGACCCGGACGAGGGCATTCGCCCCGGGGGCGACCGCGATCTGGTTCTCGCCGCGCGACCCGACGGTCACGAGCGCGACGCCGGTCGGCTCCGCGTCACTGCGTCGCACGCGCGTGACGTCGACGCCCTCCTCGGCGAGCGCAGCGAGCTCGCGCTCGCCGTGCTCGTCCATGCCGACCGTGCCGATCATCGTGACCTGCGCGCCGGCCCTCGCGGCGGCCACCGCCTGGTTGGCGCCCTTTCCGCCGTGATGGGTCGAGAACCGGCCGCCCAGCACCGTCTCGCCGGGAGCGGGAAGGCGGTCCGTCGTGACCACGAAGTCGACGTTGATGGAGCCGATGACGACGACGCGTGCAGGCATCGCGCAAGTATGCGCGAGTGCACGTCGGCGCGAGCGCTGCCATCATCGTTCCGATGTCCTTCCTCAGGCGCGCGACGGCGGGCGCGGTCATTGCGACGGCAGTCGCCGGATGCGTGCCGCTCGGGTCGGTCGGCACGCTCGAGCCGACGCTGGAGATCGTCGACCTCATCGGCTTGCCCGTCGCGATGCAGAATGGCCTGCCCGTGCCGACCTTCGCGTGGCAGCCGCGGCCGCGGCTCGAGCTCGACGGCGAGTGGCTCGTCGAGCGAGCCACGCTCGACGAGGAGCTGACGATGGCGGCGCGGGACGCGTCGCTGCCGGCGATCGAAGACGAGGCGGCGGGCCGCGAGGAGCCGGAGCACGACGACGGCGCCTGGGAGCGCCTGCCGGTGCCGGGGACGCTCAATGAGCCTCCCGACGGGGAGGAGGGCGGCGCCTGGTACCGGCACGCCTTCGCCGTCCCGCGCTCGTGGGCCCGGTACGCGGTGAGCGTCCGTTTCGGCTCGGCGAACTACGTCGCCGACGTCTGGCTCAACGGGGTCTGGCTCGGCTACCACGAGGGCGGCTCGACGCCGTTCGCGTTCGACGCCGGCGATGCGCTGCGGCCCGGGGACCGCAACGTCCTCGCCGTGCGCGTTCACACGATTCCGCTCGGCACGCGGAGCGACATCATCCCGTGGGGGATCATCGACTGGTGGAACTACGGCGGGTTGACCGGGCCGGTGTGGCTCGAGGCCGCCCCGCCCGTGCACGTCGTCCGTGCCGACGTGTTTCCACACCTCGACGCGCTCGAGGTCGACGTTGTCCTCGATCACCCGGCCCGCCATGCGACGGGCGATGGACTGCCGGACGAGGACCGCCGGGCACGGCTCCGGCTGTCGATTTTTCCGGCCAGCGTCGATGAGACGAACGTGTTCGATCCCGATCCGCGGGCCCTCGTGCCGGACGTCGACGCGCCGCTCGCCGTCATCTCCGAGGAGCTGGACATGCCGGCGGCGGGGGAGATCCACGGCCGGACCGTCTCGCTCCTGTTCGGGGAGGCGGACGCCTGGAGCCCGGCGATCCCATCTCTGTACGTCCTCCGCGTCGAGCTCATCCGCGAGGCGGAAGTGGCGTCTTTCGACGAGCTGTGGACCACCTTCGGCATCCGCCACGTCTCGGTCGACCCGGTCAACCCGCGGATCCTCCTGAACGGCGAGGCGGTCTTCTTCCGCGGCGTCGGCCTGCATGCCGAGACGCTCACGTTTTCGGGCGGCGAGCTCGTGGGCGGCACGCCGGCGCAGTCCGCCGAGCAGATTCGCGCGGAGCTCGACGACGCGCGTCGCGTCGGGGCCGACCTGCTGCGGACCGGGCATCTTCCGGCGGACCCGACGATGCTCATGCTCGCCGACCGGCTCGGCTTCGCGGTCTGGGAAGAGATCCCCCTATACCACGCCACACCGCTCATCTTCGAGCGCACGATGGAGCGGGGCCTGCCACAGCAAATGCTGCGCGAGATGGCGCTGCGCGACATGAACCACCCGTCCGTCCTGTTTCACGGGCTGGCCAACGAGTCGACCGGGGCCGAGGAACGGACCGATGCGCTGCGCGAGCTGCACGAGATCGACCGTGCCATCGACGGGACGCGGCTCACCGGCCAGGCGGCGTACGGCTGGCAGCCCGACGACCCGACGCACGAGCCGCTCGACGTCGCCGGCTTCACGCTGTACCACGGCGTCTTCTACGGCGAGGATCCGGGACCCGACACACGGCAGGCGTTGCGCGAGGCGCACGCGGCCAACCCCGGAAAGCCGATCATGGCGCTTGAGTTCGGCCGCTGGGCCGACCTCTCGTGGGACGAGGAGCGACAGCGGGTGATCTTCGAGGAGACGTATTCGGCCTTCGCGCGCTACCGCGCCGACGAGCCGGGTGGCTTCGTGAGCGGCGCGACGTGGTGGACGCTCCACGACTTCGCCACCCAGATGGGCGGCATCGGGCTCGAGGACTTCGGCCTCGTTCGCGCCGATGGCAGCCTTCGGCCGGCTGGCCTAGCCGCGCAGGGCTCATTCGTCGCCGCGGCGGGGGATGGGGCCGAGCTCATGCTCGACCCGGAGCTCGATCGTCCGCGGGTGCGCCCGCCGGCCGGGATTGGCGACTGGACGCTGGCGGGGTACCTCGCGTACGGGATCGCGCTGTCCCTGGGCGCCATCGGCGCCGTGCTGTTCTTCATGACCCATCGCGGTGGACGCGCGACGGGGCGGTCGCGATGAAGCTCGTGCGGGGACGTCTGGCGGCCGTGTCGGTCCGCGCTTCCTTCGGGGCCGGAGCGTGGGTCGGCATCACGATCGGACTCGTCGTCGGCTCGGTCCTCGGGGCGCTATTGGCATGGTCGGCCGGCACGATCCTGGGCTGGCAGCGTGACCTCGCCTTCACGCTCGGGGTCGCGCGCACGCTCCTGCCGTTCGGCGAGCAGGTCGGCGCGCTGCGCTGGATCTCGAGCGAGTGGTACCTCGCCATTCCCGCCGTGGCGGTCATCTTCGCGGCCCTTGCGGGCCTCGTCGGTGGCCTGCTCGGCGCTCTGCTCGCGGCCGCGTACAACCGGTCGCCGCGGCACGCGGCCGTCGTCGTCGAGCTGCCGGACGAGCACGAGGAGGCTACGGTTGCAGCCGGCGCGAGCTCCACGAGCCGTCGCCGCCGCGGCGGTACTCGACGCGGTCGTGCAGCCGGTCCGGACGGCTCTCCCAGAACTCGACGACCCGAGGGCTGAGCAGGTAGCCGCCCCACGTCGGCGGCAGCGGAATCTCGCCGGGGTGTTGTGCCTCGACGTCGCGCGCGCGGGCCTCCAGCTCGTCGCGTGAGCCGATCTCCTGGCTCTGCGCGGAGGCGGTGGCGGAAACCTGGCTCCCGCGCGGCCGCGTGCGCCAGTACTCGAGCGACGCCTCCTCCGGGAGGATGCGGATCGGGCCGGTCACCCGCACCTGCCGGTCGAGGCCGGCCCACCAGAAGGCCGCCGCCGCCCATGGGTTGATCGCGAGCTCGCGCCCCTTGCGGCTCGCATGGCTCGTGAAGAAGCGAAGCCCCTCGGCGTCGAGGCCCTGGAGCAGGACGAAGCGGACGGACGGCACGGCGTCGCCGTCGGCGGTGGCCAGCGCGAAGGCATTCGGCAGCGGCAGGCCCGCGTCGGCGGCCTCGGCCAGCCAGCGGTCGAGCTGCCGGACGGGGTCGGAATCGAGTGAGGCGGCGTCGATCGGCATCGGCCGGTATCGTACGACCGATGGACCTCCCGATCGGGCCGCGCTGACATGCCGCTCGAGGAGTACCGCCGCAAGCGCGACTTCGGCACGACACCCGAGCCCGCCCCGGGCGACGTCGTCGAGCGCAGCGGCCGCTTCACGGTCCAGCGTCACCGCGCGACGGCGCTCCATTACGACGTCCGCCTCGAGATCGGCGGCGTTCTCGTGAGCTGGGCCGTCCCGAAGGGCCCGACGCTCGACCCGAAGCCACGCCGGCTCGCGATGCGCACCGAGGACCATCCGATCGAGTACCTGCCCTTCGAGGGCGTCATCCCCGAGAAGCAGTACGGCGCCGGCGACGTGATCGTGTGGGACTGGGGCATCTTCGAGCCGGAGCCCGAGACGCCGGACCCCGGCGCGGCGCTGCGAGCGGGCGAGATCAAGTTCGTCCTTCACGGCGAGCGGCTGCGTGGCCGGTTCACGATCGTCAGGACCGATGACGACGACGGGCGTGAGCGCTGGCTGCTCCTCAAGAAGCGAGACGAGGCCGCGGTCGCCGGCTGGGACGCCGAGGATCACCCGACGAGCGTCAGGACCGGGCGCACGAACGACGAGGTGCGTGACGGCGTCGAGCCGCGCTTCGACGGCGAGCCGCCGCGGCAGCCGGGCGAGGTCGACCTGTCGGCGGCGCGCGAGGCACCGATCCCGGACTTCATCTCCCCGATGCGCGCGACGCTCGCGACCGACCCGTTCAGCGACCCCGACTGGCTCTTCGAGGTGAAGTGGGACGGCTACCGGGTCGAGGCCGTGCTGCGCGACGGCGTCGCGCGCCTCTGGACCCGCAACCGGCAGGACGCGGCCCGCTACTTCCCGGAGCTGGCCGCCGCGGCCGGCTGGATCGAGGCGACCGACGCGATCGTCGACGGGGAGGTCGTCGCGCTCGACGAGTCCGGCCGCCCCCACTTCAGCCTGCTGCAGGACCGGACCGGCATCCGCACCGGGCGCGCGGCGGGCACGAAGCGGCCCGGGAGTCCGGCACCGATCGTCTACCAGGCCTTCGACCTGCTCCATCTCGACGGTCGCTCGCTGCTGCAGGTCCCGCTCGACGAGCGCAAGCGCCTCCTGCGCAGCCGGCTGCGACCGCATCCGCTCGTGCGCTATGCGGGCCACGTCGAGGCCGATGGCGAGGCGTTCTTCGAGGCGGCTCGCGCGCAGGGCCTCGAGGGCATCGTCGCGAAGCTGCGGCGCTCGCCGTACGAGCCGGACCGGCGCAGCCGCTCGTGGCTCAAGCTCAAGGTTCGCCGTGAGCAGGAGGTCGTCGTCGTCGGCTGGTTGCCCGGGCAGGGGAGCCATCGTGACCTCGGCTCGCTCATCGTCGCCGTTCGTGTCGGTGACCGCTGGGCCCACGCAGGCCAGGTCGGGAGCGGGATCGACACCCGCACGCGCCGGGAGCTGCGCGCCCGTCTCGAGGAGCTGGAGCGTGACGAGTCGCCGTTGAGCCCGGTGCCGCGGCTGAAGGGCGCCCGCTGGGTCGAGCCGAGCCTCGTGGTCCGGGTCGAGTTCGCTGAGTGGACCGCCGACGGCCTCCTGCGCCAGGCGGCATTCAAGGGCCTCGATCCCGGCAAGGCGCCGCGCAGCGTCCGCCGCGAGCGCGAGGTGCCGACCGCCACTGCCACGGCGATGGCCGAGGTCACCGTCCCGGCCAGCGACGTGCAACCCCCGGCTCCGATGGCAGCAGGCGACGACGCGATCTCTGGGCTCGACGCGCTCGAACGGGAGGGCACGCTCGTCGTGGAGGGGCGCGAGATCCGGGTCACGAACCTCGACAAGGTCCTCTTCACCGCGGGTGACGAGGGTGGCGAGCCGATCACGAAGCGCGACCTGCTGCGCTATCAGCTCACGATCGCCCCGACGCTCATCCCGTATCTCGAGGGCCGCGGGCTCACCGTGCAGCGGTATCCGAACGGCATCGGCCAGAAGGGGTTCTGGCAGAAGGACCTGCCCGGCCACGCCCCGCCGTGGGTCTCACGCTGGACATACCATCACCGGGAGGAGGGGCCGAAGGACTACCCGGTCGTCGACTCCGCCGCCACCCTCGCCTGGCTCGCGCAGGAGGCGGCGATCGAGCTCCACCCCTGGACGAGCCGAACCGATGCCCCCGACCGGCCTTCGTACGCGCTCATCGACATCGACCCCGGCCCGGACACCTCCTGGGAGGAGCTGCTTGTCCTCGCGCGGCTGTACCGGACGGCGCTCGAGCATCTCGGCGTGCGCGGCCATCCGAAGGTGACCGGCAAGCGCGGGATCCAGGTCTGGATCGGGATCGCCCGCGGTCCGGGCTTCGACGACACGCGGGATTGGGTCGAGGGCCTGTCACGGGCCATTGGGGGCACGGTGCCGGACCTCGTCAGCTGGGAGTGGGCGAAGCGGGCGCGTCGAGGCAAGGCCCGACTCGACTACACGCAGAACGCGATCAACAAGACGCTCGTGGCGCCATACAGCACCCGGCCGGCGCCGGGAGCGCCGGTGAGCATGCCGATCGGCTGGGAGGAGCTCGACGACCCGGAGCTGCGGCCGGACCGTTGGACGATCCGCGATGCCGTTGCCCGCGTCGCCTCGCGAGGGGATCCGTTCCGCGCGGTGCTGGCCGACGAGCAGTCGCTGCCCCCGCTCGGCTGACGTTCCGGGCGGCGTGGGCTACCATGGCACCGATGATTGACCAGCTCCTGACCGTGACCCCTGAGGCCCGCGAGAAGATCGACGGCGTCCGTACCTTCAACGACTTTCCCGAGGCGCTGCTGCGCGTGCGGGTGCTGGCCAAGGACGGGCCGCGCTTCCGCTACGAGATCGCGCTCGAGGACCCGCGCGAGCGGGCCGACGACGATCTCATCGTCGACCTCGACGGCCTGAGCGTCGCCGTCGATCCAGCCAGCGCCGCTGATCTCGCCGGCGCGAGCATCGATCTCGACCCGGCCGTGACCGGGGGCGGGTTGCGCATCGACAACCCGAACGAAGGGTGGCAGGATCCCGTGGCCCGCGCGGTCCAGGAGGTCATCGACCGGCAGATCAACCCCGGCGTCGGATCGCACGGCGGCGTCGTGACGCTCGTCGACGTGAAGGACGGCACCGCCTTCCTGCG
>CAZKFP010000012.1:0-15582 GCA_964552085.1 uncultured Steroidobacteraceae bacterium | reverse complement strand
CGATGGCGCGGCGGGCCCGCGCGAGCCGACGCGATACGCGGCGACGTTCGGCGCCGTCGAGCGGGGTGCATCGCTCGTGTACGTCGACTCGCTGGGCAACCTCGCCATGGCCGACAACCAGGGCAACCTGGCCCGGCGCCTCGGGATCGAGCCGGACACGACCGTCCGCATCGGCCGCCGATGAGCGCGCCCGGCCCGTACCTCAGCTTCCTCACCGACTTCGGCGAGAACACCGCGCCCGCGGTCTGCCGCGGCGTGATCTGGTCCATCGTGCCGGCGGCGCGCATCAACGACCTCACTCACGCCAGCCGCCAGTTCGCGGTGCGCGACGGTGCCTTCCTCCTCTGGTCGGCGATCCCATACCTGCCGATCGGGGTCCACCTGGCCGTCGTCGACCCCGGCGTCGGCACGGCCCGTCGGGCGGTCGGCCTCCGCTGCGGCCGCGGCGACGTGCTCATCGGTCCCGACAACGGGCTCCTCATTCCCGCCGCCGAGGCGCTGGGCGGCGTCGAGGAGGCGCGCGAGCTCGCCAACCGCGACCTCTGGCTGCCTGTCACGACATCGACGTTCCACGGCCGCGACGTCTTCGCGCCGGTCGCCGCGAACCTCGCCGCCGGCGCCAGCGCGTTCCGCGACGTCGGGACGGAGCTCGCCGTGGCCGAGCTCGTGCGGCTGCCCGCGCCAGCAGTGCGGACCTCCAATGGCGTCCTCGAAACGGAGGTGACGTACGTCGACAGCTTCGGCAACCTGCGCCTCCACGGCGGGCGCCGGGCGCTGGAGGCGGCATTCGGCGACGCCACCGAGGGCGACCGTTTCGGCCTGAGCGTCGGCGGCCGGCGGGCCGAAGCGGTGGCACTCGAGCGCAGCTTCGGGCACGTCGCGCCGGGCGCGCTGATCCTCTACGTCGACTCGTCCGGCGATCTCGCGATCGGTGCGAACCAGGCCGACCTCGCGGCTCGCCTCGGCGTCGAGTCCGGAGAGCCCGTCCGCATTCACCTGACCGATTGAGTTCGGCGGCCAAGCGGCTACACTCTCGCGGTTCGGCACTCACGCATGGAGCACCACCCAAATGACCAGGCTCTCCCGTGCTACCGCCATGGCCGGAATCGTCGCGCTCCTGGCGGGCTGCGCCGGCGGCGGTGAAAGCCCCGCTGCAACCGCGTCCGGACCCGCCTCGGGCGATGCCTGCGCGCCCGACAGCCTCGAGACGCTGACGGACGGTCGCCTGACGATCGCAACCGACAACCCGGCCTTCCCCCCGTACTGGGATCCGCCGACGGAGGGCGAGGAGGGCACGGATCCATGGGAGCTGGGTGACCCGACGAACAAGCGCGGCTTCGAGGGTGCCGTCGCCTGGGCCGTCGCCGAGGAGCTCGGCTTCGCCGAGGACGAGGTCGACTTCGTCGCCGTTCCGTTCGCAAACTCGTTCGCGCCGGGCGAGAAGGAGTTCGACTTCTATCTCGCCCAGGTCTCCTTCAACGAGGAGCGGGCCGAGGCCGTCGACATGAGCGAGGGGTACTACTTCTCGAACCAGGCCCTCGTCGCGAACGCCGGCACGCCGATCACGGATGCGACCTCGATCGCCGACGTCGCCGACTACCGCCTCGGGGTGCAGGTCGGCACGACGAGCCTGACGTACATCCAGGAGGAGATCCAGCCCGCGACCGAGCCGTCGGTGTACGACAGCAACGACGCGGCGATCGCCGCGCTGAACGCCGACCAGGTCGATGGCATCGTCGTCGACCTGCCGACCGCGTTCTTCATCACGGCTGTCCAGATGGAGGACGGAACGATCGTCGGCCAGTTCCCCGCGGCGGACGACGAGCAGGAGCGCTTCAGCCTCGTGCTCGAGCTCGACAGCCCGCTCACGGACTGCGTGAACGCGGCGATCGAGTCGCTTCGTGAGAGCGGTGAGCTGGACGCGATCACCGAGGAGTGGATGTCCGAGAACGCCGGCGCCCCGGTCCTCGAGTAGGCGGCGGGACCGAGCCCGCATGGCGCGGCGGTGATCGATGGCCTGCCGGGCGAGCCCGGCGCGATCCCGCCGCCGCGCGCGACGCGCGGTCCCCGGCTCGGCATGTCGGGACGGCGCTCTTGGGCGATCGCGCTCGTCAGCACGGTCGTCGTCTTCGGCCTGCTGGGCTGGATCATCGTCAATGCGCCGGGCTGGGAACGGGTCCAGCAGCGATTCCTCGATGGCGGAAACTTCGTGGAGTCCGCGCCCGGCATCGTCGCGCGTTTCGAGGTCAACGTTCGGCTCTTCCTCATCGCCGAGGTGCTCATCCTCGCGTTCGGCCTCGTCCTCGCCGTCCTGCGCGGCCTTCCCGGCCCGGTGCTCTACCCGGTTCGGCTCCTGGCGACGGTGTGGGTCGACCTCTTTCGGGCGCTACCGGGCGTCCTCGTCATCTACGTCCTGGGCTTCGGCATCCCGGGGCTGCGCATCCCCGGCGTACCGAACGACCCGTTTCTCTGGGGCGTCGTCGGCCTGACGCTCGTCTACTCGGCATACGTCTCGGAGGTGTACCGCGCGGGCATCGAGTCGGTCCATCCGAGCCAGGCGGCGGCGGCGCGCTCGCTCGGCCTGACGCAAACGCAGGCGCTCCGCTTCGTCGTGCTGCCACAGGCGGTGCGCCGCGTCATCCCGCCGCTGCTCAACGACTTCATCGGGCTGCAGAAGGACACGGTGCTCGTCTCATTCATCGGCGTCGTGGAGATCTTCCGGCAGTCCCAGATCCGATCGTCGGCGACGTTCAACTTCACGCCGTACCTCGTCACCGCCCTCGTCTTCCTCGTCATCACGATTCCACTCGCGCGCGTCACGGACTGGCTCATCGCCCGGGAACGTGACCGCCGCTACGCGACCGCGGTGACCGCGGCGGGGTCGAGTGCGCGACGCGGCCGCCTGTGGAGCCGGGGCCGATGAACGCCGGCCCCATACCCCTCCGCGTCGAGGGCCTGCACAAGTCGTTCGGCGCGCTCGAGGTGCTCCGAGGGATCGACCTGGAGGTTGCCCAGCACGAGGTCGTGTGCCTCATCGGCGCGTCGGGCTCCGGCAAGTCGACGCTCCTGCGCTGCATCAACCTCATCGAGCCGATCGATGCCGGGCGGATCTTCGTCGGCGGCGAGGAGATCACCGCCCACGGGGTCGACGTCGACCGCGTCCGACGTCACATCGGGATCGTCTTTCAGGCGTTCAACCTATTTCCCCACATGTCGGTCCTCGACAACGTCACCCTCGCCCCGCGGCGGGTGCTCAGGCTCGCGCCGGCCGCCGCCGGCGCGCAGGCGACCGAGCTGCTCGACCGCTTCGGCCTCGCCGACAAGCGGCTCGACTTCCCTGACCGGCTCTCCGGCGGACAGCAGCAGCGCGTCGCGATCGTCCGCGCGCTCGCGATGCAGCCCGACCTGCTCCTGCTTGACGAGGTGACGAGCGCCCTCGACCCGGAGCTCATCGCCGAGGTGCTCAACGTCATCCGCGAGCTCGCGGCCGAGGGCATGACGATGGTCATCGCCACCCATGAGATGGGCTTCGCGCGCGACATCGCCGGTCGAATCGTCTTTCTCGACGAGGGGCGCATCCTGGAGGAGGGCCCGCCGGAGCAGATCTTCCAGGCGCCGGCCGAGGCGCGCACGCGCGAATTCCTGCAGCGAATCATCGAGGCCGGGCGGCTGTAGGGCGTAGAGTGACCCAGCGATGTGGATACCCGGTGGATAACCCGACGGTGAACGTCCGAATCCGTGGACAAACCCCCTTGGCAGGGCGCGGCGGCGACCGTATCGTGGTTCTTGTCCCGGAGGAGTCTCTGGACCTAGAGATTGCATCAACAGGTCTTGCGGTTCCTTCGGGACGTTTCTATGCCCGGCGGATGCGCGAGGTGAGCGAGGCAGCATGACCGACGAGCGGTATCCGCCCCTCCGCCCGCAGACGCCCGCGCGGCGGCACCAGCCGACGCCGTGGCCGATGATCATCGGCGTCATCCTGCTCGGAGCGCTCGCGACGATCCTCGCGGTCGTCCTCTTCGGCGGCGATGGGGACGACGACCCGGCCGCCTCGCCCGGCGCGAGCGAGACGGCGCCGATCTCCGCCGCTCCGAGCGCCGACGCACCGACGCCAACCGGTGGAACGCCGACGGACGAGCCCGCAACCGGGGTCGTGCCGGGCACGGTCGTCGCCACGAGCGTCGAGGGCCTCTCGGTCCGCGCGCAGCCCGGCACCGCGGCAGAGCGGCTCGGCAGCCTGGCCGGTGGCGCGCTCAGCTTCGTCGCCGGTGGTCCGACTGACGCCGACGGGCATCGCTGGTACCTCGTCTCAGGCCTCGGGCTACCTCCCGCGTCGGGGTGCGCCGGGCCGCCCGCGACCGATCCCTACGAATGCCCGGCCTGGTTCGGATGGGTGGCCGGCACGGGCCAGGCCGGCGAGCCATGGCTCGTTCCGCACGCGATCGAGTGCTTCGCCGAGCCGCTCACGGCCCAGGACCTGATCCTTGCTCGCACGAGCCTCCAACGGCTGGCGTGCTTCGGCGCGACCCCGTTCACGTTCCGCGCATGGTGGCCGACGATGCCCGACGATGCCGGGTTCGGCGGCTCGTGCGCCGCCCAGGACCAGCCGAGTGGCTGGCTCGTGTGCCAGAACGTCAACGACAGGTTCGTGACGATCGGCGAGAGCGAGGGGGACGGGGGCATCGGGGCGCGTGTCTCGATCGATCCGGCCACGGGACTGGCGATGCCGGAGCGCGGCACGTGGGTCGAGCTCCGCGTCCACCTCGACGATCCGGCGGCGCAGGGCTGCGACGACGCGATCCAGGCCGTCGGCGGGCAGGACCGTCCACTCGAGCAGTACGTCCTCGAGTGCCGAGCCGAGATGGTCCTCGAGGCCGTCCAGGCCGTCGACGGCCCGTAGCGATCTTCTCGCCGGTGCGTCCGGCCGGCTACTGGCGCTCGCGTCGAAGCAGGTAGCCGCGGTAGCTCGGGCGGAACCCGGCCTCGGCGAGAAGCGCGGCGAGCGGGGACTCCCCCACCGGGCCGCGGTCGACACGCTCGATCCGCAGCTCGCGCATCGGGCCGCCGGGCGCGACGAGCGACCGCAGGGCCGCGACGGCGCGCGATCGCACCTCGGGCGCGCGGGCGGCGGGCAGGGTGATCAACCCGCGGCCGCCGCGCTCGAGGTACAGGACGGCGAGACCGTCGACGAGGACGACGTACGCGCCCGCGGCGCGCTGGAGTGGCAGGCGCTCGTCGTCCGAGCCTCGCGGCCAGGCGAGGGCCGCGCCGTACGGCTGCCCCGGGTCGGTCGCCGCGAGGATGCGGACGGACGGCTCGTCATCGTCGCGGGCGACCCGCAGCCGGTCCACGGCCCCGGGCAGGGCGAACTGCGCGGCGCCGAGACCCGCGACGAAGTACCCGCGACGCGCCCGCCCCGACTCCTCCATGGCACGCAGGACCGGGTAGACCGATGCATAGCCGCCGGCGATCCCCTCGGACGCGACCGCCTCGCGGGTGACGACGCCGTGGCGCTCGAGGAGCGACGTCGCGAGCGCGTGGCCGCGCTCAGTCGGAGTGCGACCCTCCCCGACGAGGTCCTCCACGAGCGACCAGCGCCCGGCGGCGCGCGGCGGGCCGAGCGCCACGATCCGGCCCGGACGCGGGGCCGCCTTCGACCTCGAGCGCGGCAGCGAGAGCGCGCGGAGCGCCGCAAACGTGTCGTTCGTGACCTCGCCGGCCCAGACGAGGTCCCAGAGGGCGTCGAGGAGCTCGTCGTCGCTGCGCGCCATGGTGACCGCGGCGCGGAGCGGCGGAAAGAACGACGCTCCCCGGCGCTGGAGGTGCTCGCGGATGGCATCGTGGATCGGCTCGGCCGGTCGCGCCTCGCCTCCACCGACGCTGGCCAGCAGGTCGACCCGGTCGCGGCGGAAGAGCGCGATCCGGCCGTCATCGCGCCCGAGCGTTCCACGCCCGAGCCAGACGACCTCGCCGGCGGCGCCGAGCTCGTCGAGGAGGCGCGGCGTGTAGCCCGCGACGCGGGCCGCCAGGACGTCGCGCTCGAGGACCGAGGCCGGGATCGGCACTCCCTCCAGCTGCGCCACGACCTCGACGAGGCGGCCGAGCCCACCGGCCGTAGAGCCGACCCCGTGCCAGGCCGGGAGGAAGCGGGCGAGGACCTCGGGATCGACCGGCTCGACCTCCCGGCGCAGGCGGGAGAGGGAGCGCCGGCGGAGCAGGCGCAGGACGTCCGGATCGGTGAACTCGCGATCCGCGCCACCGGGACGGAACGCACCCTCGAGCAATGCTCCCGCGGTCGCCATTGCCCGCAGCCGGTCCTCGACGGTCGCGCGCGCGAGGCCCCACCGTCCGGCGGGAGCCTCGGCCGTGAACGGCGCATGCGACCGCGCCCAGCGGGAGAGGAGCGCGTCAAGCGGCGCGTCGCCGGCGGTCAACCACGTCTCGGCGACGCCCGACGGCGGGGATGCGCCGACCGCGTCGCGATAGCGGGCGACGTCCTCGATCGCGATCCAGCGCTCCTCCCCGGCGACCCTGACCCGGACGACGCGGCGCGAGGCCTCGAGCTCCAGGAGGGCGGCGCCGGCGTCGAGGTCGCCGGCGGACCGTGCCTCCACCTCGTCGGTTCGGAGGTCGCCGAGGCGGCGGAGCAGGTCCGCGACACCGTCGACCGTCCGCGCCCGGCGGCCATCGGCAAGCGCTTGGAGCTCGAGCTCGAGGTCGGCGACTGCCTCCGGGTCGATGAGCTCCCGGAGCTCCTCGGTCCCGAGCAGCTCTGCCAGCAGCTCTCGGTCGAGGGCGAGCGCCTGTGCCCGGCGCTCGGCCAACGGGGCGTCGCCCTCGTACATGAACGAGCCGATGTAGTCGAAGAGCAGCGACGAGGCGAACGGCGAGGCCGAGCGCGACTCGACGCTCACGACCCGGATGCTGCGCGCGCGGATCGAAGCGAGCAGGTCGACGAGCGCGGGCATGTCGAAGACGTCGCGCAGGATCTCGCGGTACGTCTCGAGGATGATCGGGAAGGAGCCATAGCGGCTCGCGACGGAGAGAAGGTCGGCCGACTTCTGGCGCTGCATCCAGAGCGGCGTGCGCTGCCCGGGCCGGCGACGCGGCAGCAGGAGGGCGCGAGCCGCGTTCTCCCGGAAGCGTGCGGCGAACATGGCCGAGCCGCCAAGCTCCGCCATGAGCAGCTCCTCGATCTCGTCCGGGTCGAGCAGGACGGCCGACTCGATCGTCGCGCCGTCGCTCTCGATCCCCTCCGGCAGGCGGATGGCGATGCCGTCGTCCGACCACATCGCCTGGACGTCGAGCCCATGCTGCTCGCGCAGCCGCGCCTCGATCGCCATCGACCACGGCGCGTGGACGCGGCCGCCGAACGGCGTGAGCAGCACGACACGCCAGTCACCGAGCTCGTCACGGAAGCGCTCCACGACGACGGTCCGATCGGTCGGGAGGACGCCGGTGACCTCTCGCTGCTCCGCCAGGTAGCTGACGAGGTTCGTCGCGGCCAGCTCGTCGAGCGCGTGCTCGTCGCGGAGGCGCGCGATGGCCGCGCCGGCCGGCATCGGCTCCAGCTCACGCAGGAAGGCCCCGATCGCCCGCCCGAGCTCGATCGGTCGACCGACCGCGTCGCCGTGCCAGAAGGGCATCTTGCCCGGCTCGCCGGGGGCGGGCGTGACGATGACCCGGTCCGGCTTGATCTCCTCGATCCGCCACGTCGACGCGCCCAGCAGGAACGTCTCGCCGACGCGCGACTCGTAGACCATCTCCTCGTCCAGCTCGCCGACGCGGCGTCCCCCGCGGCCGGCATCGTCGCCAGGCAGAAAGACGCCGTACAGGCCGCGATCGGGAATCGTGCCGCCACTCGTGACGGCGACGACGCGGGCATCGTTGCGCGACGCCACCGCATCGGTCTGTCGGTCCCAGACGACGCGGGGCTTGAGGTCGGCGAACTCGTCGGACGGATAGCGCCCGGAGAGCATGTCGAGGACGCCGGTCAGCTGCTCGCGCGAGAGGTCGCGGAAGCTCTCGGCCCTCGTCACGAGCCGGTGCAGGTCGTCGACCGTCCAGTGCCCCTCGACGCAGATGGCGACGAGCTGCTGGGCCAGGACGTCGAGCGGGTTGCGCGGGATGCGCGTCTCCTCGATCTGGGCGGACTTCATGCGCTGGACGACGACCGCCGCCTCGACGAGATCGCCGCGGTACTTCGGGAAGATCTTCCCGGTGGACGGCTCCCCGACCTGGTGCCCCGCGCGGCCGATGCGCTGCATGCCCGACGCGACCGACGGTGGCGACTCGATCTGGACGACGAGGTCGATCGCCCCCATGTCGATCCCGAGCTCGAGGCTGCTCGTCGCGACGAGGGCCGGGAGCGTGCCCCGCTTCAGCTGCTCCTCGATCTCGAGCCGCTGCTCCCGCGCGACGCTGCCGTGGTGCGCTCGCACCAGCTCCTCCCCGGCCAGCTCGTTCAGCCGGCTGCTGAGCCGCTCCGCGAGGCGTCGCGAGTTGACGAAGATGAGCGTGGACCGATGCGACCGGATGAGCTCGAGCAGCCGCGGATGGATCGACGGCCAGATCGAGTGCCGCGCCTCCGGTCCCGCCGCCGGCCCGCCGGGCGCGTCGTCGAGCTCGAGGACCTCACCCATGCGCGCCATGTCAGGGATCGGGACGATGACCTCGAGATCGAGCTCCTTGCGCGCCCCGGCGTCGACGATCCGCATCTCCCGTCCGACGCCACCGAGAAACGCGCCGATCAGCTCGAGCGGACGTTGTGTGGCGGAGAGGCCGATGCGCTGCGGGTCGCTGTCGGCGAGGTGGCTCAGGCGCTCGAGGGAGAGCGCGAGGTGCGATCCGCGCTTCGTGGCGGCGATCGCGTGCACCTCGTCGACGATGACGTGCTCGACGCCGCGCAGGATCTCTCGCGCCCCGCTCGTCAGGAGCAGGTAGAGGCTCTCCGGCGTCGTGACGAGGATGTCGGGCGGCGTCCTCGTCAGCTGGCGTCGCACCTCAGCCGGGGTATCCCCGGTCCGGCTGCCGACGCTCACGTCGGGGACCGCCAGGCCGAGCCGCTCGGCCGTGCGGCGGATCCCGGCCAGCGGCGCACGCAGGTTGCGCTCGACGTCGTAGGCGAGCGCCTTCAGCGGGCTGACGTAGAGGACCCGCACGGTCGCGCGCGCCGGTGCCGGTTCCGTCATCAGCCGGTCGAGGCACCAGAGGAAGGCGGCAAGCGTCTTGCCGCTCCCGGTCGGGGCGTGGATGAGCGCGTGGCTGCCGCCGCTGATCGCCTCCCAGCCCAGGGCCTGGGCCGCCGTCGGCGCCTCGAACGCCTCGGCGAACCAGGTGCGCGTGGCCTCGCTGAAGGGAGCGAGCGGAGCGGCGGTCGGAGGAGCGGTCGTCACGGCAGGTCCAGTTTATCGGGCCACGAGGATGACGCCGAATCCTGCCAGCGGGTGACCGGAATGCGTGGGAGCCACCGCCGAGCGGCTCCCACGCGACCCCGGCTCAGGTCGTCCGGATACGCTCCCCGTCTCGGATCGCGGGGCGCCATGGCGTCCCGAGCATCGGCAGCAGCCAGCGGTCGAGCCCGTACCAGCCGGCGACCCGCCAGGCGAGCATGAGGCCGATCGAGGCGGTGAAGAGGACCGGGTTCGTCGACGCCGTGCCGGCCAGGAGGAAGCTCATGTTCATGAGCGCCCCGAAGAAGGCGGCGATGCCGGTCAGGGCGCCGAGGATGAGCCCGAGGCCGATGGCGAGCTCCCCGAACGCGACGACGTAGCTGAACCAGCCCTCGTGCCCGCCATCGAGCAGGATCGTGATGAACTCGCGGTACCAGTCGTACGTGATCGGCGGACGTCCCGGCGCTTCCGGGATCGCGACCGCTCGTTCCCAGTACGCCCGGAGCGAGGAGCCGCCGTCGAGCCAGCCTTCGCCGGTCACCTTGCCCCAGCCCGAGACGAGCCACGAGAACCCGAGGAACAGGCGGATCGGCAGCCAGAACAGTCCGGCTCGACGGTTCGAGAACAGGTAGCGCGCGAAGGCCGGTCCCTCGACCTCGACCTCCGAGGCCTCGGGCTCGTGGCGGTCCATGAAGAGCAGGACGACGACGACGACCGACAGCACCCAGAAGGTCACCGTCAGCACCGTGTTCAGGGTCCCCTCGGGGCGGCTGACGGGCCAGTCCTCGGGCAGCTGGAGCCACACGAGGATGAGCGCCGCGGCCACGGCGATCGGTGTCACATACCCCCGCATTTTCGTCACGATATGGTCCTCCTCCGTTTGGCGTACGTGGCGTCTCGGTCGATTCGGGCCCTATGGTGCGCGGTTTGGCGGCCGCGTGCCGGGCCAAACGGTCACGTCTTGGGCGGGCCGTTGCGAAGCTCACCCGGCAGCCCGGCCGGCAAGCGGTCGACCGGAGGTTCGCCGACGGCGCGGCATGGCATCTGCACCCCTTGCACAGGTACAACGCATAGGGGAGAGATCGAATGATGGACCGCACCGTCACCACCGACATCGCGATCTGGACGTACTCGGATGACGCATGGGTTGGGCTGGACCTGATCGACTTCGAGGTCGAGGCCACAGACGGTGGCATCGGCAAGGTGCACGAAGCGACGAACGACGTTTCGGGCAGCTATATCGTCGTCGACACCGGACCGTGGATCTTCGGCAAGAAGGTCCTCCTGCCGGCTGGCGTCGTCGACCACGTCGACCTCGACGAGCGCCACGTCCACGTCAACCTGACGAAGGACCAGATCCAGAACGCGCCCGAGTTCGACGAGAGCACGTATCACGACGACCGGTACCGTGACGAGGTCGCGTCCCACTACGGCCGCATGGGTGCGAATCGCCCCGCCGGCCCTGACTACGGTCGCGACGATCGGACCGATCCGATCCGCTAGCACCTGTACCGATTCGAACGCCGCGGTCGCCGATGACCGCGGCGTTCGGCTATCCGGGCGGCGGGTCCCAGGCCGCGCGCCAGACGCGCCAGAGCGACTCGGGGTCCGAGAGCGGATCGCCGTGCACGCAGAAGAAGTCGGCCGGCCCGCCCTCGCGGATGTTCCCGGCTTCGTCCTCGCCCAGCAGCTCCCCGCCGCGCCAGGTGGCGGCCGCCAGCGCATCGACCGGCTCGAGCCCGGCCGCCACGAGGCTCGTCACCTCCCACGCGAGCTGGTTCGCCCGCAGCGAGCCGCCGCCGAAGTCGCTGCCGGTGGCGATCGAGACGCCGGCATCCCGTGCGAGTCGCACGGAGGCCTCGCCCTGCTCGAGGCGTGCCGCGACCGCCGCCCGGCCGGCGGTGCCCGCGAAGCGCTCCATCGTCGTCGTGTCGCCGAAGCTCAGCCAGGAACGCGGTACCGCGAGGGTGCTCACGAGCACGGTGCCGCGGGTCGCCATTTCGGCGGCGACGGTGGCGTCGAGGTCGAACCCATGCTCGATCGAGTCAGCACCGCCCACGACGGCCTCCCGCGCGCCGTTCAGGCGTCCCGAATGCGCGGCGACCCGGGCACCACGACTGTGCGCCGCCTCGACGACGCGGGCGACCTCGCTCGCGGTCCAGGGCGAGACGTTGACGTCCGGCCCGTCCATGTACAGCTTCACGAGGTCGGCACCGGCATCGAGCTGGCCGATCGCCGCGGCCACCAGTTCGTCAGCGGTCTCGGCCTCGATCGCCGAGTTCATCGGGTTCACGCCGCGCTTGAAGAGCCATGAGCCAGCGGCTCTCAGGTACGGCCGGTCCGCTCGTCCGGCCCACCGGTCGCGGACCCCGAGGGCGAGGGCGCGCTCGCGGCCGTCCGACGGATCGATACCGATCGGCGAGCCGACGTCCCGCATCCAGCGCACGCCGGCCGCGAGGCCGATGCGCCCGTTGTGCTCGGCCGCCGCCAGCAGCGTCTCGGGCGGATCGTTGAAGCGCTCGATCCAGTTCGCGCCGCCGGGCCCGGTCACGTGGCTGTGGCAGTCGACCATTCCCGGCACGAAGCTCGTGCCGGCGCAGTCGACGATCGTCGCGCCGGCGGCCTCCTCCTCTCCGCCGGTCGGGCGAACCCACGCGATGCGGCCGTCCTCGACGAGGATGCTGATGTTGCGCTGCAGCGCCGGCGAGCGCCCGTCGGCGAGCGCACCGTCGCGGTAGAGCACGCGCCCGAGCGCCGGCCGCGGCGTCACCGTCGGTGTGGCGCGTGCCGTCGCGTCCGGCGTGGATGCCGGCGTGGGTGCCGCTGGCGCGCTCGCCGAGGGTCGGGGCGTCAGCGAAGGGATCGGCGAGGTGCAGGCCGCCAGCCCGACTGCCGACGCGGCAGCGCCCAGCTGAAGCAGCCGCCGCCGGGAGATGGGCGCCGGATGCGTGTGCATCGGTCCATTATCGGCCCGTCATCGGCCGATGCGTCCCAGGTGCGTGTCACGGAAGTCGGTCGGCAGCTTCAGGCCGAATCCGAGCGCCCGGTCCATGCCGACGTGCGCCACGAGGACCGCCCCGGCGAGGGCCAGCGGGGCGATGGCAGCCAGCCAGCCGATCGCCAGGACCCCGAGCGCGGTCACCAGGTTGTGGGCGAGGTTGTACGTGATCGCCCCGAGCCGCGGCCCGGCCAGGTACCCGATCATGGAGAGGTCGGGGGCGAGCAGCAGCGGCAGCAGCAAGAGCGGATGGCCGTTGAGCTCGAGATACGCGATCACCCCGGCCAGGAAGAGCGCGAGCGCCTCGGCGCGCAGGATGAGGTCGACGCTGCCGCGGTCGCTGCTCGGGCTTCTCATGCGGGGATGCTACCCCGATACCGAGGAGTGGATGACGTTCTTCGGCGTGGAGCCGTGGCGGTCACTCCACGAGGGTGCGGTAGAGGTCGACCGTCTGGCGCGCGATGGCGCCCCAGCTGAAGTGCTCGACGGCGCGGCGGCGTCCGGCACGGCCCATGACCTCACGCGTCGAGGCATCGCTCATGAGCGCGTTGATCGCGCCCGCCAGGTTGCGCTCGAAGCGGTCGGGGTCGACCGGCGACATCGGATCGTCGAGCGACAGCTCGACCGGGACGAGCAGCCCCGTCTCGCCATCGACGACGACCTCCGGGATGCCGCCGACGGCCGAGGCCACGACCGGCGTCTGGCACGCCGCCGCCTCCAGGTTGATGATCCCGAACGGCTCGTACACCGACGGGCAGCAGAAGACGGCGGCGTGGCTGTAGAGCTGGCGCGCCTCCTCGCGGCTCACCATCTCGCCGATCCAGACGACGTCCGGGCGCGTGGCCTGGGCCGCCCGCACGCCCTCCTCGATCTCCCGCGCGATCGCCGGCGTGTCGGGCTGCCCGGCGCAGAGCACGACCCCGATGCCCGGATCGAGGTGCTGGATGGCCCGGACGAGATGGACGATCCCCTTCTGTCGCGTGATGCGGCCGAGGAACAGGAGGTACGGCACGGACGGGTCGATGCCGTGCCGCACGAGCGCATCGGTCTCGGCGACGGGGCGGTAGAAGTCGGCGTCGATCCCGTTGTGGATGACGTGCACGCGCTCGGGCGCGACGTCGAAGAGCCGCAGCACGTCCTGCCGCGTGCCCTCGCTGACGGCGATGACCGCATGCGCGGACTCGATCGCGGTGCGCTCGGCCCACGAGCTGACGTCGTATCCCCCGCCGAGCTGCTCACGCTTCCACGGGCGCAGCGGCTCGAGCGAATGGACGCTCAGGACGAGCGGAATGCCGTACGCCAGGCTGGCGAGGATGCCCGCGAGGTGGGTGTACCAGGTGTGGACGTGGACGATGTCCGCATCGACGGGGTCGGCCAGCATGCCGAGGTCGCGCGAGAGCGCCGAGAACGTGGGCCGAAGACGTTCTGGGATTGATGTGAGGTCGTGCGCCGGCGGATAGCCGCGGACACGCCAGCCGGCGGACTCCTCGCTGCGCGTGCCGAAGGTGCGGACGTCGAGCGCGATCAGCTCGCGCAGGTGGCGGGTGAGCTCGTCGACGTGGACCCCGGCCCCGCCGTAGATCTCGGGTGGGTATTCGTTCGTGAGGATGAGGGCGCGCACGCCTCCAGACTACCGCCCGGCCAAAGCGGCGTGCCGCCGACGACCGTCGTGCGGGCGCGGGGCTGCGGCCTCGAGGAAGCGCTCGATCTCCTCGAGGTCGAACGGCTTCGCCACGACCGGGACAAAGCCACGCATCTCGACCCGCCGTTCGGGCGCCGCTCCACTGCAGATGAGCAGCGGCATGTCCTCCGTGCGCGGGTCGGCGCGCAGCTCACGAGCCAGGTCGCCACCCCGACCATCGGGCAGGTCGTCATCGAGGATGAGCAGGGCCGGGTGTGTGCCCCGGGCCAGCCTGGCGCGAACCTGCCAGAGCCGCGTGAAGCCCCGGACAACCCAGCCGGAGGCCTGCGCGATGTCGCACAGGAGCGTGAGCGTCGACCGGTCGTCGTCGACGGCGAAGAGCACCGGCGGAGGGCGGGTTCGATCGGCCCCCCTGCCTGCTGCCTGGCGTCGTCCATCGATGATCGCATGCACCGTTCATTACGAAGATCTGTCGCATGGGTGAGTGCAATGAACGTGCCGCAGGGCTCCGGAGGCCGGCCGATCAACCCCCTGGAGCGACCGACGTCCCCACAGGGGACGGCGAGGTGCCGGTACACTGACGCGGCATGTCTCTCATCAGCACCCGGGCGCTGACGAAGCGATACCCGGGCGTCACGGCGCTCGACGGCCTGAGCGTCGACATCGGCGAGGGGGTGATCGGCCTCGTTGGCGCGAACGGTGCCGGGAAGAGCACGCTGCTCAAGATTCTCCTCGGCCTGCTTCCGGCAACCGATGGCGAGGCCACCGTCCTGGGCCTGAATGCCGCGACCGAGGGCGCACGCATCCGTGAGCTCGTCGGCTACATGCCGGAGCACGACTGCCTGCCGCCCGATGTCTCGGCCACCGAGTTCGTCAGCCACATGGCCCGCGTCTCCGGCCTGCCCTCCGGGGCGGCGCGCGAGCGGACCGCCGACGTCCTCAGGCACGTGGGACTGTACGAGGAGCGCTACCGACCGATCGGCGGCTACTCGACCGGCATGAAGCAGCGGGTGAAGCTGGCGCAGGCGCTCGTCCACGATCCTCGCGTCCTCTTCCTGGACGAGCCGACGAACGGCCTCGATCCGGCCGGGCGCGACGAGATGCTCGCGCTCATCATCCGCATCGGGCGCGACTTCGGGATCACCGCGATCGTCGCCAGCCACCTGCTCGGCGAAATCGAGCGCGTCGCCGACTGGCTCGTCGCCATCGACGCCGGCCGGTTGCTGCGCACCGCCGCGCTGGCGAGCTTCACCGAGCGCACCGGCCAGCTGCTCGTCGAGACCGACGAGGACGCCGATCCCCTCGCGCGGCGCCTCTCCGCGCGAGGCATGGAGGCGCACGCCGATGGGCGCACGGTCGTCGTCGACGTCAGCACGGCGACCGACGGCGAGTACGCCGTCTACGACGCGGTCCGTGACGAGACGATCGCCCTCGGGCTCGCGCTCGTGCGGATCGAGCACCGCCGCCACCAGCTCGAGGATCTGTTCCGCGCCGGAGGAGGCAATGAGCGCGTCGCCTGAGACCGTCGGCACGATCTACGACATCGGCTA
>CAZKFP010000011.1:0-5720 GCA_964552085.1 uncultured Steroidobacteraceae bacterium | reverse complement strand
CCCGTTCCTCGCCGGCGTCGCGTTCATCGTGACCTGGGCCTGGCAGGCGATCCACGCGTATCGCGCCGCCCATCGGCTCGCACCCGCGCGCGCGCCGACGCCGGAACGCTCGCCGGCCGCGGCGATCGGCTGGCTCAGCCTGCCCATCCTGCTGTGGGGCGCCGGCTTCTGGCTGCTCCCGTCCGGCTCGACCAGCCCCTCGGCGGTCCTCGACCGCTTCGTGACCGCCTGGAGCGACGACGGGCTCGGCCCGGCCTGGTCCGCCGGCGTCGTCCGCGCGGCCGATGCCGCGGCCGGCTCGCTCGGCACCGGCTCTGACCGGTTCCGCGACGTCCGGGTCCGGCTGACGAGCGGCGACGCGACGAGCGCGACCGCCGTGGCCGAGGCGATCCACTTCGAGCGACGCGAATCGCGCTTCCTGTGGGTGTTCGCCGGCAGCGAGCTCGTCCCGGTCGCCGACGAGCGGGTGCTGACGCTGCGGCTCGCCGCCCGGCCGGCCTCCTTGCCCGGGATCGGTGACATCGGCGCCGTGCGCTGGGAGCTCGTCGAGGCCGACGCCGGCTGACTGCCGCTGGGTTGTCATAACCCTTGACAACGGTATTGATAGGGTTTATGTTCCAGCCATGCATCGCACATTCACGCTCACCCGCTCGTCGGGGAGCACGGAACGATCGCGTCAGATCCGCATCAATCCCGGCACCGGTGATGCAGTCGAGCACGACAACGACGCCAAGGCGTCCTGACATGCATCGAACGCGGCGTGCGGCGCCATCGCAGGACGTCCCTCGCCGCGACGAGCTCACCCGACCCAGGTACATCATCAGCATCGCCGCCGAGCTGGCGAGCTGCCATCCACGAACGCTGCGGATCTACGAGGAGGAGGGCCTCCTCCTGCCACAGCGCCGAAACAACCTCCGTCTCTACAGCGAGGCGGATATCAAACGCGTACGTATCATTCGTTTCCTCACACGGCGGCAGCGAGTCAACCTCGCCGGCGTGCGGGTCATCCTTCAGCTCGAGGAGCTCGGCAAGATCCGGGTCTACGATCTGTTCGATGAGGACGATGTAGAGCGATATGCCGAGGACGAGCCTGAGCTCGCCAACGCGTCGGCTGAAGGAGCAACCTGAGTGGCAACCGACCAGAACAAGAACAAGGCCGAGCCCGAGATCGAGGCGACCGAGGAGGGGAACGGCGCCGAGCTCGAACGCCTCCAGGTGCTGCCCCTCGTCGCCCTGCGTGACACCGTCATCTTCCCGGAGATGATCGTGCCGCTGCAGGTCGGCCGCGAGCGCAGCGTCAAGGCGCTCGATCGGGCCGTCCGCACCTCCCAGCCCGTCGCGCTCGTCACCCAGCGCTCGAGCGAGCAGGAGGAGATCGACAGCGTCGACGAGCTGTACGCCATCGGCACCCTCGCGAAGATCGCGCAGGTCATCCGCCTCCAGGACGGCACGATCCGCGCGATCGTCCAGGGCCAGCGCCGCATCCGCCTGCTCGACCTCGTCCAGACCGACCCGCACCTCGAGGCACGCGTCGAGATCATCGACGACGACGTCGAGAAGACGCTCGAGGTCGAGGCGCTCATGGCCTCGATCCACGGGCAGATCGAGCAGTACGTCAACTCCGGCGCCCCGGTGCCGCCCGAGGTCGCGGTCGCGGCGCGGAACATCGTCGACGGCGGGCTGCTGGCCGACATGACCGCCTACAGCCCCGAGATGACGACCGAGCAACGCCAGGAGCTGCTCGAGACGATCGACATCGCCGATCGGCTGCGCCTGGCGAGCCAGTTCCTCGCGAAGCAGATCGAGGTCCTCGAGCTCAAGGGCCGGATCCAGTCCGAGGTCAAGTCCGAGATGGACAAGACCCAGCGCGAGTACATCCTGCGCGAGCAGATGAAGGCGATCCAGAAGGAGCTCGGCGAGGACGACCCCGCCGTCGCCGAGGCCGGCGAGCTGCGCGAGAAGGTCGAGTCATCGGCCATGCCAGAGGAGGTCAAGGAGAAGGCGCTCAAGGAGGTCGACCGCCTGGCGCGCATCCCGAGCGCCAGCCCGGAGCAGGGAGTCATCCGGACGTACGTCGACTGGCTCGTCAGCCTGCCGTGGGGCATCGAGACCGATGACAACCTCGACCTCGACGAGGCCGAGAAGATCCTCGACGAGGACCACTGGGGCCTCGAGAAGCCGAAGGAGCGGATCGTCGAGTACATGGCCGTGCGCAAGCTGGCCGAGAAGATCCGCAGCCCGATCCTCCTCTTCGTCGGGCCGCCCGGCGTCGGGAAGACGAGCCTCGGCAAGTCGATCGCGCGCGCCATGGGCCGCAAGTTCGTGCGCATGAGCCTCGGCGGGATCCACGACGAGGCGGAGATCCGCGGGCACCGGCGCACGTACATCGGCGCCCTGCCCGGCCGCGTCATGCAGAACATCAAGACGGCGGGCTCCGCGAACCCGGTCTTCATGCTCGACGAGATCGACAAGGTCGGCATGGACTTCCGTGGCGACCCGTCATCGGCGCTGCTCGAGGTGCTCGACCCGGAGCAGAACAACACGTTCGCCGACAACTACCTCGAGGTGCCGTTCGACCTGAGCAAGGTGCTCTTCATCGCGACGGCGAACATGCTCGACACGATCCCGCCGGCGCTGCGCGACCGGATGGAGGTCATCCAGCTCCCGGGCTACACGCAGCTCGAGCGGGTCCGCATCGCTGAGCGCTTCCTCGTGCCGAAGCAGCTCGAGAACCACGGACTGACCGATGAGAACCTGAAGATCGAGGAGGGCGCGCTCGTCCGCGTCATCCAGGCCTTCACCCGCGAGGCCGGGGTCCGCAACCTCGAGCGCGAGATCGCGAACATCGCGCGCAAGGTCGCGCGGCGGGTCGCGGGCGACGCGAAGACGAAGGTCGTCGTCAAGGCCGAGCAGCTCGAGGACTACCTCGGGCCGGGCCGGTTCGAGTACGGCGAGCTCGAGGCGGAGGACCAGATCGGCATGGTGACCGGCCTCGTCGTCAGCGACGCGGGCGGCGACATCGTGCAGGTCGAGGCGACGCGCATGGACGGCAAGGACGACTTCCTGCTGACCGGCCAGCTCGGCGACGTCATGAAGGAGTCGGCGCGTGCCGGGATGAGCTACATCCGTGCCCGGACGAAGGAGCTCGGGATCGACTCGACCGCCTTCGAGAAGTCGACCGTGCACGTGCACGTCCCGGCCGGGGCGACGCCAAAGGACGGTCCGTCGGCGGGCGTCACGATGGCGACCGCCATGGCGAGCCTGCTCACCGGCAAGCCGGTCCGGCGCGACCTCGCGATGACCGGCGAGATCACGCTGCGCGGCCGCGTCCTGCCGATCGGTGGCCTGAAGTCGAAGCTGCTCGCCGCGCACCTCGCCGGCGTGAAGACGGTCCTCATCCCGATGCGCAACGAGAAGGATCTCGTCGACATTCCCGACGAGGTGCGACAGCAGCTGCGCATCGTGCCGGTGGAGAACATGGACCAGGTGCTGGCCGAGGCGCTCATCGACGCGCCGCGGCCGGCCGCCCGCATCAAGGCGGAGCGCGAGGAGCGCCAGAAGCAAGTCACACGACGCCCGCGGCGGGCTCGGAAGTCGGGCAAGGAGACGCCGATCTCCGGCCCCGGCGACACGCCCGCGGATCAGCCGCCGGCGGGCCACCCCGCATAGGCGGGTAGGCCCGATGGAGTACAAGGACTACTACGCCATCCTCGGCCTGCCGAAGACCGCCACCCAGGCCGAGATCAAGAAGGCGTACCGCAAGCTCGCCCGTGAGCTCCATCCGGACACGAACACGGACCCGGGGGCCGAGAAGCGCTTCAAGGAGGCGAACGAGGCGCACGCCGTCCTCGCCGACCCGGAGAAGCGGAAGCAGTACGACGAGCTCGGCGCGAACTGGCAGGCGTACCAGCAGGCCGGCTACGGCTCCGGCGGCGCGACCGACTGGGCGGGGTTCGGCGGCGCCCCCGGCGGCACGCGCTGGTCATACCGGACCGCCTCGTCGGAGGAGGCGACCGGCTTCAGCGACTTCTTCCGCCAGTTCTTCACCGGTGCCGGCGGTGGCAGCCCGTTCGGCGGCAGCGGCGCGGGCGCCGGCGGCGGGTTCGAGTACGTCGACCTCTCCGACCTCGCCGGCGGGCGAACGCGCGCGCGCTCGATCCCATCGGCCCAGGCGACCGCGGAGGTCAGCCTGGCGGAGGTCGCGAGCGGTGCCGAGCGAATGGTCAACGTCAACGGCCGCCGCCTGCACGTGAAGATCCCCGCCGGAGTGGGCGACGGGTCGAAGGTGAAGCTGAGCGGCGCGGTCGACGGCGGCGACCTCGTCATCAACGTCCGCGTCAAGCCCGACCCGCGCTTCGAGCGCAGCGGCAGCGACCTGCGCACCGAGCTGCCGCTCACGCTCGCGGAGGCGCTTCTCGGCGCCGAGGTGCCGGTGCCGACGCCGACCGGCAGCGTCAAGCTCCGCATCCGCCCGAACACGCAGAACGGGCAGGAGATCCGCGTCAAGGGCCGCGGGCTGCCGAAGCGTGGCTCGTCGCAGAAGGGCGACCTCGTCGTCACGGCGCGCGTCGTCCTGCCGAGGCTCGACGACGGCGCCCGCGAGGAGCTGGAGCGGATTCTCGGTGCCAACCCGCAGCCGGACCCGCGCCGGAAGCTGAGCTGATGCGGACGGAACGGTTCACGCAGCGGACGACGGAGGCGATCGTCAGCGCGCAGGCGCTCGCCGAGTCGGAGGGCCACGCGCAGCTCGAGGCCAGCCACCTCCTCCTCGTCCTCGCCGAGCAGCCGGACGGCGTCGTGCCGGCGGTCCTGAACCGGATCGGCGTCGGGCCGGCGACGGTCGCCGCCGCCCTGCGGGACGACCTCGCGAAGCTGCCGAAGGTGAGCGGGGCCGCCCAGCAGCTCCAGCTGTCGAACGACGTGCGCCGCATCCTGACCGATGCGCACGCCGTCGCGGAGCGCATGCACGACGAATACGTCTCGACCGAGCACCTCCTGCTCGCCACACTGGAGAGCGGTGACAGCTCGGCGGCACGGGTCCTGCGGGACGCCGGGGTCGATCCCGCATCGGTCCTGGACGCCCTCACCCAGATCAGAGGGAGCCATCGCGTGACGAGTGAGAATCCCGAGGCCACGTACGAGGCGCTCGCGAAGTACGGCCGCGACCTGACCGATGCGGCGCGCACCGGCGCGCTCGACCCGGTCATCGGCCGCGACGAGGAGATCCGCCGCGTCATCCAGGTGCTCAGCCGCCGGACGAAGAACAACCCGGTCCTCATCGGCGAGCCCGGCGTCGGCAAGACGGCGATCGCGGAGGGGCTTGCCCAGCGCATCGTGCGCGGCGACGTTCCCGACGGCCTGCGCGACCGGCGCGTCGTCTCCCTCGACCTCGGCGCGCTCATCGCCGGCGCGAAGTACCGCGGCGAGTTCGAGGAGCGCCTGAAGGCGGTCCTCAAGGAGGTCACTGACGCGGACGGCACGATCATCCTGTTCATCGACGAGCTGCACACCGTCGTCGGGGCCGGGGCGAGCGAGGGCGCCATGGACGCCAGCAACCTCCTGAAGCCGATGCTCGCGCGCGGCGAGCTGCACTGCATCGGCGCGACGACGCTCGACGAGTACCGCAAGCACATCGAGAAGGACGCCGCGCTCGAGCGCCGCTTCCAGCCGATCGTCGTCGACCAGCCCTCGGTCGAGGACACGATCAGCATCCTGCGCGG
>CAZKFP010000010.1:0-9590 GCA_964552085.1 uncultured Steroidobacteraceae bacterium | reverse complement strand
GGATGGGACGGGCTCGTGCTCGACGCCCGCACGCCGGGCGGCACGTTGCGCGAGCTCCACGTCGGGCTGCTCGGGGCGCACCAGGCCGGCAACGCCGCGATGGCGCTGGCCCTCGTCGACGCGATCGGTGAGCGCTGGGATATCGACGTCGACGAAGCGGCGCTGCGACGCGGCCTGGCGGGCGCGACCTGGCCCGGCCGCCTCGAGCTGCTCGACGGCGCCCCGGTTGGCCTTGGCCGCATCCTGCTCGACGGCGCCCACAACCCGAGCGGCGCGGCGGCTCTCGCCCGGGCCCTCGCCGACCTTGGCCTGCACCGCCCGACGATCGTCTTCGGCGCGATGCGCGGCAAGCGCGTCCACGCCGTGCTGCGGGCCCTCGCGCCCCTCGAGCCGAAATTCGTCTTCACCCGCGTGACCGATCCGAGCGCGCGCGATCCCGCCGAGCTGGCCCGAGCCTGGCGCGCGGTGTCGGGCCGAGGCGCGCGAACGGCGGCGACGCCGGACGAGGCGCTCGCCGCGGCCGAGGGCGACCCGGTCGTCGTCGCCGGATCGCTCTACCTCGTCGGAGCGGTCCGGGGCATGATCACCGGCACGCCCGAGGAGACCTGATGGCAGCACCCCTGCGCTGGGGCCAGCGCACGTACCTGATGGGCATCGTCAACGTCACCCCCGACTCGTTCTCCGGCGACGGGCTGGCGGCAGCCGACCGCGGGACCGATGCGATCGTCGCGGCGGCGCTCACCCAGGCCACCGCCTTCGTCGATACCGGCGCCGAGATCGTCGACGTTGGCGCCGAGTCGACCCGACCGCGGCAGGCGTACGGCGACCACCCGGAGGTCGATGCCGAGACCGAAACGGCGCTCGCCATCCCGGTCGTGCAGGCCCTGGCCCGTGACCTCGGCGACCGCGCGCACATCAGCATCGACACGACGAAGGGCAGCGTCGCGCGGGCCGCCCTCGACGCCGGCGCGACGATCGTGAACGACGTGTGGGGTGCCCGGCGCGACCCGGGAACCGCCGACGCCGCGGCTGCGAGCGGGGCCCACCTCGTGCTCATGCATCACCAGGATGGCAACGACTACCCCGACGGCGTCTTCGAGACGGTCGTCGCCTGGCTGTCCGAGTCGGTCCGTATCGCGGAGGGCCGCGGCGTCGCGCGCGACCGGCTGATCGTGGACCCGGGCATCGGCTTCGGGAAGGGGACGGAGGAGAACCTCGAGCTCCTGCACCGCCTTACGGAGCTGAAGGCCGCGCTCGGCGGACTGCCACTTCTCGTCGGCACAAGCCGCAAGCGATTCCTCGGCGAGCTCCTCGACGGGGCCGAGGCGAGTGACCGTGTCGAGGGCACCGCCGCCACCGTTGCGCTCGCCATCGCCGCGGGCGCCGACATCGTGCGCGTCCACGACGTGACGCACATCGCGCGCACGCGACGCGTCGCGGACGCCATCATTCGCCGGTGAGCGACCACCACCCCGATCGGCTCAGCCTCCTCGGCATGCGCTTCGAGGCACGGCACGGCGTCCTGCCCGACGAGAAGGTGACGCCGCAGCCGTTCGAGGTCGACGTCATCCTGAACGCCGACCTCGAGGCCTCGTCGCGGAGCGACCGCCTCGGCGAGACCGTCGACTACGCCGCGATCTTCGACCTCGTGCGCTCGATCGTGCTCGGCCCATCGGTCGACCTGATCGAGCGCCTCGCCGGCGAGATCGCCCGTGCCGTGCTCGCTGCCACCGAGCCGGAGCTCGTGGACGCGGTCGAGGTCCGGGTTCGGAAACCCGACGCCCCGCTCGACGGCGCGCTCGACACGGTCGAGGCGGCGATCACGCGCCGGCGCCGGCCCTGACGCTCAGGGCAGCTCGCCCAGGGTGACGTCCACCTCCCGGACGGCGTCGCCGCGCAGGATTCGGAGGGTGATCGTGTCGCCCGGCTCGTGCGGCACGATGAGCATCGAGAGGTCGGTGTCGACCGTGATCTGCTCACCGTCGATGGCCACGACGACATCGCCCGCCTGGAGGCCGGCCGCCTCCGCCGGGCTGCCCGGGAAGATCGGCTGGTCGCCGGTCGTGCTCCCGATCAGGGCGCCTGAGTCGACCGGCAGATCGCGCTCCTCGGCGAGCGCCGCCGTGATCGGCATGTAGTACACGCCGATCCACGGCCGCGCCAGCTCGCGGCCCTCGAGCGCCTGCTGCATGATCGGCTTGGCGACGTCGATCGGAATCGCGAAGCCGAGGCCCTGTGCGGTGGTGCTGACGGCGGTGTTGATGCCGATGACCTGGCCCGCGCTGTTGACGAGCGGGCCGCCCGAGTTGCCGGGGTTGATGGCGGCGTCGGTCTGGATGAGGTTGTTCAGCGTCTCGGCACTCGTCTGGGCCGCGTCCGAGGCCGTGATCTGGCGGCCGAGTCCGGAGACGACGCCGGTCGTGACCGTGTTCTCGTAGCCGAGCGGGTTGCCGATCGCGATCGCCAGCTGTCCGGGCTCGAGGCCGGCGGAGACGCCGATCGGCGCCGTCGGAAGGCCGGTGGCATCGATCCTCACGATGGCGAGATCGGTGAGCGTGTCGAACCCGTACACCGTGCCGCGGAAGCGGCGGCCGTCGTCGAGCACGATGATCAGCTCGCTCGAGTTCTCGACGACATGCTTGTTCGTGAGGATGAAGCCCGACGGGTGGTAGATGAAGCCCGACCCGGTGCCGCTGGCGCCCGCGAAGCCGTCCGCGATCGTCTGGATCGTGACGACCGCCGGGGCGACGCCGTCGACCGCGTTGATGACCGCGCTCGACTCGTCGATGCGCAGGTCGGAGACCGGGTTCGAGCCGGGGCTGCTGACCGTCGGGCCGGCCTGAACCGGCGCGTCCGGCATGAGGTTCGACACGGCGACGGCCGACAGCCCACCCGAGAGGATGCCGGCCACGATGGCGATCGTGACGATCGGCAGCGCGCCGAGCCCGCGGCGCTCGCGCACGGGCGGCGCCGGCGGCCGGCTCGACCAGGTCGGGCTGGCCTGCCACGTCGCGTGATACGGGTCGCGGCGCGGCTGCGGCCCGTAATACTGGACCTCGACCGGCTCGTTCGGGTCACGGTCGGGGCGCAGGCTCGGATCGCGGGTCATCGAAGCGTGCCGGAACTCGGGTGCATGGCGCTCACGCTACGGCATCCGCGTTGCGCGCAGGGACTGTGCCGCGTGAAGATTCGTTGACCTGCCCGTTGCGCGGGAGCGTGACGCGCACCTCGGTCCCGGCGCCAACCTCGCTGACGAGGCCGATCTCGCCGCCGTGCATCTCGACGATCGACTTGACGATCGCAAGCCCGAGGCCGCTTCCGGACGCCCGCGCGTCCCCGGTGTTCGTGCCCCGGTAGAAGCGATCGAAGATGTGCGGCATCTCTGCCGCCGGGATCCCGGGACCGGTATCGCCGACCTCGATCGACACCGCCTCCTCGGTCTCGCGCAACCGCACCGATACGGCCCCGCCGCGCGGCGTGAACTTCAGCGCATTGCCGATGACGTTCGTCATGAGCTGCACGATCCGCTCGCGGTCGAAGCGCATCCGGACCTCCTCGGCCGGGACGACCGACTCGAGCGTCACCTCACGTTGCAGCGCGACCTCCGAGAGCGCCTGCACGACGGCCTGGATCGGGTCGCGCAGGTCGCCCTCGCGCACGTCGAGCGGATAGATGCCCGCGTCGATGCGCGAGAGGTCGAGCAGGTTCGTGCTCAGCCACTCGAGGCGGGCGATCTGCACGAGCGAGCTCTGCAGGAACTCCTGGCGGGTCGCCTCGTCGACCTCCCCGTCGCGCTGCAGCTCGGCGTACATTCGCAACGCCGCGATCGGTGTCCGAAGCTCGTGGCTGACGTCGGCGACGAACTCGCGCAGCCGATCCCGGTCGGCCTCGAGCATGCGCAGCGTGCCGGACAGGCGATCGGCCATGACGTTGAACTGCTGGCCGAGCTCGTCGATCTCGAGGATGCCGGACGGGACGGCGCGCTCGTCGAGGCTACCCTGCGCCAGGCTTCGGGCGACGCCGCGCAGCCGGCTGATCGGCACGGTCAGGCTGCGCGCGGCGACGATCCCGGTCAGGAGCGAGGCCACCAGGGCCAGCAGTCCGGCGCCGATGAGGACACCACGGATCTGGGCCAGCGTCTCCTCGCGCGTCGAGTACGGGTCGCTGATGATGATCTGGTACGTCGTGATCGTGTCGTCCGGCAGCGCGACCTCCACGATCGCTCGCACCCGGCCGACCTCCGTGTCGCGTCGCAGGCCCTGCGCTTCGAGCGCCTCGATGTCCGGCGGCGTCGCGGGGCCGCCGACCGTGTGCCCGGCCTCGTTGATGATCGTGACCGTCGCGTTGAAGACGCGGGCGGCCTCAGGCGCGACGCGTGGCACGACCCTCGTGTCGCGGATCTCGGTCAGGAGCACGTTGAAGCCCTGCACCTGCGCGTCGTCGATCTCCTGCCGCAGGGAGATACCGGTCGCGGCGGCCGCAGTCTGCATCCGCTCCTCCGTCTGCTCGGCGAAGTAGCCCGGCAGGAGCTGGACGATCGCAACGCCGGAGGTCACGAGCCCGACGAGCGCCACGATCGCCAGCGCCAGGACGAGCCGGATGTTGAGCTGCGTCAGGAGCGCCGCGGTGCCGCGCGGATCGAAGCGCGCCCAGCGTCCCGCCGTCGAGCTGTCGGTGGCGTCAGTCCTCGGCGAATGCATACCCGACGCCCCTCACCGTCCGGATGTAGCGGGGCATGGACGGGTCGGGCTCCACCTTGTCGCGGATGTGGCTGATGTGGACGTTGATCGTGCGCTCATCCTGCTCGAGGGCGTCGTCATAGTCGCGGACGAGCTCGAGGAGCTGTGCCCGCGTGTAGACGCGGCCCGGCCGTGCGGCGAGATGCCGCAGGATGTCGAACTCGGTCGTCGTGAGGCCGATGCGCTCGCCGCCGCGCGTCACGCGCCGGCGCTCGAGGTCGATGACGAGATCCTTGCGACGCAGCGTGCGCCCGGTCTGCGTGTCGGCCAGCTCGCCGTAGGCTCGGCGCAGGAGCGCCTTGATGCGGGTCACGAGCTCGCGGACGCTGAACGGCTTGACGAGATAGTCGTCGGCGCCCATCTCGAGGCCGACGACCTTGTCCACCTCGTCGGATCGGGCGGTGAGGAAGATGACGGGCGCCCGCGTGTGCTGCCGCAGCTGCCGGAGGACCTCGAAGCCGTCGATGCCGGGGAGCCGGACGTCGAGCACGACGAGGTCCGGGGCGGCATCGGCGAAGCTGGCCACCGCGTCCTCGCCGGTGGACTGGACGGTGACTGCGTATCCCTCGCGCTCCAGGGCGACCTGGACGCCGCGCGCCACCGCGGGCTCATCCTCGACGATCATGATCGTGCCGGCCATGCGGGGAAGTATAGGAACGGACGCGGCAGACGCGATTCCGGGCCGCCGGGGTGCCGCGATCCGGCCGCGCGAGGGCGCATCGGCGATGGGGCGCGCTTGCCCGCCACCTCGTCGCGGGGTACCATGCCGCCTCGCACCCCGACCGTGCACGATCAGTTCGGCGCTGCCCGTTACTCCCGCGAGCCACGAGGCGCCCGACCACCAGAGAGGAACCCCCCGACCGATGGACCTGGAGCTCACCCTCGACGCGCGTGAGGCGCAGGGCAAGGCGAACAAGCGGCTGCGCCGCGAGGGCCTCGTGCCGGGCGTCGTCTACGGCAAGGGCGAGGGCTCCACGAACGTCCAGGTCGACGCGAAGACCTTCGAGACGCTCTACCGCAGCGCCGGCCGGACCTCGGTCGTGAAGTTCCGCCTCCCCGGCGCGAACCGGGCCACGAGCGGATTCATCAAGAGCGTCCAGCGCCATCCGCTCACCGGCCGCGCGCTCCATGTCGACTACTACCTCGTCAACCTGAACGTGGAGATGGAGGTCGACGTCCCCCTCGTCTTCAACGGCATCGCGCCCGCGGTCGAGGCCACCGGCGGCACCCTCCTGCACAACCTGTCGAGCATCCACGTCAAGGCGCTCCCGGCCGACATCCCACACGAGGTGCCGGTGGACGTCTCGGTCCTGCAGACGCTCGACGTCGCGATCCACGTCCGCGACCTCAACCTCAACCGCGATCTCGTCAACGTCCTGACCGATGGCGACACGCTCGTCGCGACCGTCGTCCCGCCGCGGGTCGAGGAGGAGCCGGAGCCGGTCGTCGTCGAGGGCGAGGAGCTCGAGGGCGAGGCCGCCGAGGGCGAGGCTGCCGAAGGGGCCGAGGGTCAGCCCGCCGCCGAGGGTGGCGAGGGTGCGCCCTCCGGCGAGGGTGGCGAACGGTCCGAGGGCCGCTCGGAGTCCTGATCGGCCGGCGCGGCCCCGCCGCGCCTATCCGCCGATCCTGCCCTGGACCTCGTCCCTGATCGCGTCGACGTCCGGCTCGAGGACGTAGCCGCGCCCATCCCCGCGATCGCCCTCGAAGGTGATGAGGGGCGGAGCGATGACGAGCTCGCTCACCCGCGCCTCGGTCGCTCGCCGCGCGAGCTCGAGGAGCGTGCCGAGGTCGTCGAGCGCCAGGTCGGTCTCGAGGGACTCGAGGCCGTCGAGAAGCGGTCTCAGCTCGAGATCGGTCTCCGGGTCGGCGAGGCGCCGAACGAGGTCGAGCAGCACCTCCTGGTGGCGAGCCATCCGGGCATAGTCGTCGTCCGCGCGCGTCCGGACGTAGCCGAGCGCCTGCGCGGCGTCCAGATGCTGCGGGCCGGCCTCGAGGTCCAGGTCGACGATCGGATCGACGACCGGCGCCGCCGGCGATACCTCGACGCCGCCGGCCGCCTCGACGAGGCGCGCAAAGTCGTCCATGTCGAGCAGGACGTGCGCGTCGATCGGAACCTCGAAGAGCGCCTCCATGGCGCCGAGAAGCGCCTCCATGCCCTCCTCGCGATAGAGCCCGTTGATCTTGCGCTCGTACGTCCCGCCGCCGGCGAGGGGCACGTCGACCGTGTCGCGCGGCAACGAGACGAGCGTCAGCTCGGACTGGTCGGCGGAGAGGCTGACGAGCATGAGGGCGTCGGTGTTCACCGGCTCGCCGTCGCTCTCGCGGCGCTCGTTCGCATCGATGCCGACGTACAGGACCGTCCAGCGCCGGTCGAGCAGCTCGGCGTCCAGGGCTGCCGAGGCCGACGGTTGCGCGCTGTCGGATGGCTGCGCCGTCGGGCTCGACCCCGGGGCCACCGCGGGCCGCGGGAAGAGGAGGAATCCGACGATCGCGGCAAGCACGAGCGCCGCGATGCCGATGACGATTGCGGGGGTTCGTCGCATGCCGTCATTATCGGCGCTGCATGACGGACACTTCGAGGCCGATCATCGTGGCCGACTACGAGCCGCTGGCGCGCGAGCGGGTCGAGCCGGCGGCGTGGGACTACCAGGCCGGTGGCGCCGGGGACGAGTCGACGCTCACCGACAACCGGGCGTCGTGGGACCGGCTGCGGCTGCGGCCACGAGTCCTCGTCGACGTGTCGTCACGCGACACCTCGACGGAGGCGTTCGGCGTCAGGCTCGCCCACCCGATCATCGTGGCCCCGACCGCCTCCCACGTCCTGTCCCATCCCGACGCGGAGCGCGCCTCCGCGCGCGGGGCAGCGGCCGCTGAGGCGCTCTTCACGCTCTCGACGATCTCGTCGGCGCCGATGGAGGAGGTCGCCGATGCCGCGCCCGGGTGGCCGCGCTGGTTCCAGCTCTACCCACCGACCGACCGCGGTGCGTGCGAGGCCCTCCTCGGACGGGCGGCGGCGGCGGGATACTCGGCCATCGCGGTGACCGTCGACCTGCCGCTGCCGGGCAACAGGGAGCGCGACCGCCGGAGCGGTTTCGAGGTCGAGCTCGGCGCGCACCTGCCCGACGACCAGGCGGTCGATCCCGACACGGGGCTCGTCGTGCTGCCGACGATGGACTGGGACGACCTCGCCTGGCTCCGATCCGTCTGCCCGATGCCGCTCCTCGCGAAGGGCGTCCTGCGGGCGGATGACGCGGTCCGCGCCGTCGACGCCGGCTGCGACGGGATCTGGGTCAGCAACCACGGCGGGCGCCAGCTCGACACCTCGGTCGCCGCGATCGACGTCCTGCCGGAGATCGCCGCGGCCGTCAGCGACCGGGCGCTGCTCGTCGTCGACGGCGGAGTCCGGCGTGGGATCGACGTGCTCAAGGGCCTGGCGCTCGGCGCCGATCTCGTCGCCGTCGGGCGGCCGGTGCTGTGGGGGCTGGCCGTCGATGGCGCCGCCGGCGTCCAGCACGTCCTCGAGATCCTGCGCGAGGAGCTCTCACGCTCGATGGCCCTGGCGGGATGCCGCTCGCTGGCGGAGGTCACCCCGGACCTGATCGCCTGAGCGGCCGGGAAAGGCTGGAGCCGAAGGTGGGATTCGAACCCACGACCGTCGGTTTACGAAACCGATGCTCTACCCCTGAGCTACTTCGGCGCGCGAGGGCCGATTCTAGACCAATCCCGCGACGGACGGAACCGGCGCCTCAGCCGCCGACCAGCGTCTCACGGCAGTTCAGGCACACGGTGTGCCGGGCGGCCGCTACTCCGGCGGCATCCAGCCGTGGATGAGCTCGTCGTGGTAGCGCGGCTCGGCGTCGAGGGCGGCGCGGCCCCGGGGACGCGGCGCCATCGGTAATCGCCCGCGGGCAGCGAGGGCGGAGTAGGCGCAGACGTCGGTCAGCGGGCAGAGGCCGCAGATGGGGCGCGGTGCGCGGCACGTGTCACGCCCATGCCGGATGAGCTCGACGTGGAACGGGTACATCTCGTCGGGCTCGAGGACCTCCTCGAGGAGGTCGTGCGCCCGCTCGAGCGGCGTGCGGGGCGGCAGCATGCCGAGCCGCGTGGCGACGCGGTGGACGTGGGTGTCGACCGGCAGCTGCGGCCGGCCGAAGTTGAAGAGGAGGACGATCGCGGCCGTCTTGCGGCCGATCCCGGGCAGCGAGGTCAGCCACTCGCGCGCCTCGGACAGCGGGCGGTCGGCGAGGAACGACAGGTCCCAGCTCCCGTCCGTGGCGTCGTGGACCTCGGCCAGGACGTGCTGGATGCGCTTCGACTTCGTGGGTGCCAGGCCGCCGGGCCGGATGACCTCCTCGAGCTCGTCGGTCGGGGCGGCAAGGACATCGTCCCAGGTCGCGTATCGCGCGCGGAGCGCGGTGAATGCGCGGAAGGAATTCGTGTCGGCGGTGTTCTGCGACAGGATCGTCAGCACGAGCTCGCTGACCGCGTCGACCCGGGGCCCCGCCCAGGTGGGATCGTCGTAGCGCTCGCCGAGCCGCTCGAGGACGACGTCCGCCAGTCTTCGCCGCTTCCGTCGGTCGGCGGCTCGCTTCTGCGGGCTGGGGCGCTTCGCCACGGACCGATGCGCCCTACGGGCGCGCCAGCTCCATACCGATCCCGACGGTGCGTGCCAGCCGTCCGGCCGCCGCCTGGAGCAGGCGCTCGGTGTCGGCCATCGCGTCGGCGAGGTCCATCGGCCGGTCGACGATCGGCTGGACGACGGTCAGCGACATCGCCGCGTCGAGGGCCTCGGCGCCCGGGCCGAGGCCGCCGCAGAGCAGCACGACCGGCGTGTTCCGCGGACGCGCCAGC
>CAZKFP010000009.1:0-13410 GCA_964552085.1 uncultured Steroidobacteraceae bacterium | reverse complement strand
ATGCAGGAGATGAGCGCCGCCGGCGAGTTGCATCGCCGGGATCGCGCGGCACGCGAGGCGGATGAGGAGCGCCTCAGCCCGTCGGCGACCCGCTCCGCGCAGAGCCGCGGACGCGAACGCGACGAGGACCCGGACGAGTTCCGCACCGCGTTCGAGCGCGATCGCGACCGGATCATCCATTCGAAGGCGTTTCGCCGGCTGAAGCACAAGACCCAGGTCTTCCTCAACCCGGAGGGTGACCACTTCGTCACGCGCCTGACGCACACGATGCAGGTGACCCAGGTCGCGCGCGCCCTGGCCGCGGCGCTGAGCCTGAACGAGCCGCTGGCCGAGGCGATCGCCCTCGGGCACGACGTCGGTCACTCCCCGTTCGGCCATACCGGCGAGGACGCGCTGAGCCCGTACTTCGACCCCGAGGAGTGGCACCACGCGGCGCAGAGCGTGCGCATCTACGAGGTGCTCGAAGACGCGAACCTGACCTGGGAGGTCCGCGACGGGATCCGCGCGCACTCGTGGAAGGTCGTTCCGCCGCCGGCCACGCCCGAGGCGTTCTGCGTCCGCTTCGCCGACCGCATCGCGTACCTCGCGCACGACGCGCTCGACGCCCTGCGCGCCGGCGTGCTGTCGCGCGAAACGTTCCCCTCCGCCGTCCTGGAACGCTTCGGCGACCCGGGCAAGGCCTGGGTCAACTCGATGATCAACGCCGTCATCGACGAGTCACTGCGCAGCGGCGCGGTCCGGATGGACGAGGCGACGCTCGACGTGATGAACGAGCTGCGCGACTTCATGTTCGAGCGTGTCTACCAGTCGGCGGAGCAGCAGCGTCAGCAGCGCCGGGCGATCGCCGTCATCCGCGACCTCATGGACTGGCACCTCGACCATCCCGACGAGATCCCGGACTCGTACCGCCAGGACGAGGCATCGGCCCAGACGCAGGCGGCCGACTACATCGCGGGCATGACTGACCGATTTGCCCTGGCCACGCACGACCGGCTGTTCCGGCCGACCCTGGACCTCTAGCCGGTCGGCGGCGCCGCAGCTTGGCGGAAGACCCGCAACGCCTTCGGGCGCACCTCGAACGTGACCGGCGTCGGGCCGATGCTCACCCCGTCAGCGTGGGCGAGCAGCGCCCGCCGCCCGCCCTCGATCGTGACGCGTTTCGCCGTGTAGCCGGCGATCCGCGGCTCGCGCTGCGGCCGGCGGCGCGTCACGGCCAGGAAATGACGGATCACGTCCAATCGGCTCATGCCGCGGAAGACGGCGACGTTCAGAAGCCCGTCGGTCGGATCGGCGTCGGTCGAGACGGCGAATCCCATCCCGTGGTACGGGCCGTTGCTGACCGTGACGGCCGGCGAGCCGGTGCGGTACGTCCGGCCGTCGATCGTGATCCGCACCGGGCTGCGCCGCAGGCGCATCCCGCGCCACAGCGCGCGCGCGGCGCGCCACCAGCCACGCTTCTCGGCCAGCTCGACGGCCAGGAAGCCGAGCGCCTCGAGCCCAACGCCGGCGGCCTCGAAAAACGGCCGGCCTCCGCGCCCGTTCCGCTCCTGGACGACCCACCCGGCGTCGACCTCGACGGCGTGGCCGTCACCGATGACGTCGAGCGCCTCCTCGAGCGTGACCGGGATGCCGAACCCGCGGGCCATGTTGTTGAAGCTGCCCATCGCCAGGATGCCGAGGGTCGCCTCCGGATGCTCGACGAGCGCGGTCGCCGCCAGGCTCACCGTGCCATCCCCACCCGCGACGACGACGTCGTGCCCGGTGTCCGCGCCGTGCCGTACCAGCGCGGTGAGGTCGTCGTCCTCGCCGAGCTCGCGGTGCGTCGTCTCGAGCCCGCGTCGCTCGAGCGCGGCGCGCAGCGCGTCCGCGGTGAGCAGCGCCGGGTCGTCGGACAGGTCGGGGCCGGACCCGGGCTTGCCACCGGCCGTCGGGTTGACGAGGAGCAGGATCGGCCGGCGGGTCACTCGGTGCCTCGCTGGTACGGCTGGTACGTCCCGTCGCGGCAGTCGAGCACGATCCGCTGCGGGAGCGGCTGGTCCGTGGCGGTCGGGATCCGACCGGGCTCGACCCAGACGGCCCAGCTGGCCAGGCCGAACGAGGCCGTGCCAGCCTCCTCGAGTGGCTCGTCGATGCCCTCGAGCCGCGGCTCGCCGGTCCGCTCCCCGACCGGGGCGTAGGCCGCCGGCTCGTACGGCAGCAGGTCCGGGCACTCGGCCGGCGCGAACGAGCGCCAGATGGCGAACAGGGCGACGCCCACGAATACGACCGCGGCAAGCGTCCCGCAGCCGACGGCGCGGCCGTTCATGCGCGCACGATCGCGAAACCATCGAACTCGCCGCTCGCCGGTCCGCGCCGCGCGGTCACCGCCTCGACCCGGGAGCCGGAGGGACCCTCGTGCAGGAACCGCTCGAGCTCGTCCAGCGACGCCGTCGGGCCTTCGGCCACGAGCTCGACCGAGCGCTCGTCGTCGCCGTTCATCACCCAGCCGCTCAGCTCGAGGGCCGCTGCCTGGCGGCGGACCCACCAGCGAAAGCCGACGCCCTGCACACGACCCGTGATCCGGGCCGTCAACCGCTCCCCGCTCACCGGTCGAGCTGGGGCCAGGTGAGCATCGCGGTCTCGAGCGCGAGCTTCGGCGCCGCGTTCTCACGCAACCCGTCGTGGATGCGCTCGAGGAGCTGGACCATCCGGATCATCGGTGCCGTCCCGATGCGGCCGCCGATCGAGCCGATCTCCGGGGCGAGCTCGCCACCGGGCGCCAGCTCCGGGCGAGCCGCCGCGACGACGAGCAGGTCGCGCGAGAGGGACAGCCACGCCTCCACGAGGACCATGGCCGCCTCGCGCTGGGCCGATGCCGGCGTCCGTGGCGCATCCTCACCCTCCTCCGGCGCCTCGGTGAGCGGCGTCGGGCGAAGTCGCACCGTCTCGTCGAGGAGGTCGCGCACGGCCGCGATCCGGTCCGCACGCCCGCGCTCGAGCAGGGCCAGGAACTCCGCCTGCACGCGCCGCCGCCAGGTCAGCAGGTCGCTGTCACCGGCGTAGGCGAGCGCCGTCCCGCTCATGCCGTGCGAGATGAACGCGAGGGCCTCGGCCTGGTCGGCGGGCAGGCGCTCGACGTCGACGAGAAACGAGACAAGCTCCTCGCGCGGGACCGGACCGATGCGCAACGGCTGACATCGAGAGCGGATCGTCGGCAGCAGGCGCGACGGCTCGTCAGCGACGAGGATGAACGTGTGGCGGTCGGTGGGCTCCTCGAGCGTCTTCAGGAGCGCGTTTTGCGTCTGCTCGTTCGCCCGGTCGGCGCGCTCGATGAGGACGACGCGCCGCTCGCCGACGACCGGCGCGCCAGCCGCGTCGAGCAGCCAGCGCCGGGCGGCCCCAACGATGCTCTCGCCGGACGAGCGCTGCTCCCGCCACGCATCCGGCGAACCGACGACGAGGTCCGGGTGGGCGCGGGCCCGCGCGTCGCGGCAGCCGCGGCAGCCATTGCAGGGGCGTCGCAGCACGTCGGCGTCGGTGCAGAAGGCGAGGGCCAGCAGGTCGTCGACGAACGCGCTCTTCCCCGCGCCCGGCGGCCCGTGGACGAGCAGCGTCCGGCCCTGCCGGCCACGCTCGGCCGACTGTCGCGCGATGCGCTGCGCCGTCGCCTGCCCGAGGCTCAGGAACCCGCGCCGGTCCGTCTCGATCACGGGTCCGAGTATAGGTTCGCCGCGTCCGTCGGACCCTGGGCCGGCAAGGACCGTCCGACGATCCAGTGGCATACTTCGTGCACCCGACCCCGCGCGTAACCAGAGGAGAATGAACATGCCGACACGAACGGCACGAACGGCACGAACGGCTGACGAGATCACCGACACGATTCGATCGGCCATTGACCAGATCACCCAGGAGGTCGCCAAGCGCGGACAGGACGTGGCCGAGCTGCTGGCCGACCGTGGTGCCGACGTCGGCTCGATCGTCAACGACGCATGGAAGGACTCCCGTCCGTTGCGACGCGACGCCGCCGACCAGCTGAGCGGCGTGACGAAGGACGCGGCGAAGTGGTCCGACCGGACCTGGAGCAAGGCGGTGCGCCCCGCGCTCAGAGACCTGTGGAAGCAGCGGACCGTCGCGCTCGGAGCGGCCGGCGCCGCGGTGCCCGCCGGCCGCGAGCTCGTGGACACGGCCGCCGAACGGCTCGGGATCAAGCAACGCGAGGAGCGCCACTGGGGCGCCTTCTTCCTCGGCCTGCTGCTCGGTGCGGCGGCCGGCGCCATCATCGCCATGCTGACGACGCCGAAGCCGGGCAGCGAGGTGCGACGCGAGCTGGGCGAGAAGGCCGACGAGCTCACCACGAAGGCGAAGGAGGAGTGGGTCCCGATCTTCCAGCGCGACGAGACGACGAACGGCTCCGGAGCGGCCGAGGCGCAGCTGCCCGACGAGTCGCTGACCGGCAGCACGACGAGCCTCCAGGAAGGCGCGGCCGACGCGGGCTCCGCGACCGGCGAGGCGGCAGATCAGGCGGCGGAAGACACGGCCGAGGCGATCAACGAGAGCTTTGACACGGTCGACCGGGAGTCGCCCGCATAGCCCTGAACGACGATCCAACGAGAAGAGCCGGTCCCCGCGAGGGGGCCGGCTCTCTCGTTATCGCGTTGCGAGGATCGGGTCAGCCGCCGGCGGCGCGCGGCTTGCGCGCGGATCGGAAGCGACCCCAGATGCCCTGCGGCTCGCCGTCCTCGCCGGTCCCGACCGACTCGTCGGTCGATGCCTTGCGGGCGCCGGACGAGGTACGCGGGGACGCGCGCCTTGGCTTCTCGGACCCGGCGGACGGATCCGCATCGGCCTTCCGCGAGCGGGTCGACGGACGTGCCTTCGGCTTGTCGTCGGCAGCGGCGTCGGCGTCCGACTTCTTCGCACGCGAAGGCGCTCGTCGCTTCGGCTTCCCCTCGCCGGCAGCGGCGTCGGCGTCGGCGTCCGACTTCTTCGCACGCGACGGCGCTCGTCGCTTCGGCTTCCCCTCGCCGGCCTCCGGCTGGCTGCTCGCGGCCTCCGGATCGATGCCCAGCTCAGCGAGCGTGGCCGCGTCGGCCTCCTCGAACGTGTATTCGCGGTCCGGGTCCGACACGCCATCGAGCTGGCTCAGGTCGTCGAACTCCTCCCAGCCGATTTCCTCGCCGTCGGGGGTGGCCGGGGCCGCGGCCGGGGCGGTGGCCTCGTCCTCGCGACGCGAACGGCCGCGACCGCGACCGCCACGACGGCGTCGGCGCTTCGGCGCCTCCTCGCCACCGTCGGCGCTGGCGTCGGCCCCGGCGGGCTTCGCCGGCGCGGCATCGGCGACCGGCACGGCGACGCGCTCACCCGGCGGAACCTCCGAGGGCGCGGCGCCCCGTCGGGTCGAGCCGCCGCGCGTGCGGCGGCCGTTGCCGGAACCGGTCCCGGTCCCGGTCTTCAAAGCGGCCAGGGCGGCGGCGGCGACGGAGGGCGAGGCCTCACGGAAGCCGAACTCGGGCGTGACCTCCTTGGCGGGCATCTCCGGGGCGCTCATGCTGTCGCGTAGGGCGCGCCCCTCCTTCCGGCTGATGGAGGCGACCTTCATGATGTCCATGAACTCGTCGGCGACGGCCATCAGGTCGGACGACGTGTTCGGCTTGAAGCTGATCACCTCGCCGCGGACCCCCTTGTCCTGCAGCGCCTGGATGGCCGGGGCGAAGTCTCCGTCGCCGGAGACGATGACGGCGATGTCCATCCGATCGGCCAGGCGGAACAGGTCGACGACGAGCTCGATGTCGAGGTTCGCCTTCATCCGACCGTCGCCGAACTTGCGGATGTCCTTGATGACCGGCTTGTAGCCGTTCTTGCCCAGGAAGTCGATGAACTTGCGCTGGTTCTCGTTTTCCGGGTCGAGCCCGGTATAGGCATAGGCGCGAATGAGGTCGCGCCCCTTGCTGGCGTGCTTGAGCAGGGCGACGTAGTCGACGTCGACATCCTGGCCTCGAGCCGCGTAGTACATGTTGGCGACGTCAACGAACATCGCCACGTTCTTGCTCACGGTTGAGCTCTTCTCCTGTAAGTGTTTGATATGACCGACGCGGGTCGGAGGGCTCAGCCGATGCTTCGGCCGAGCGTTCGGCCGCGGCTCGCGAACCCCAGTCGCTTCCAGAGCGACGGTTCTGCGGATGCCAGCGGCTCGGAAACCTCCACGCGCGTGCAGCCCTTGTTTCGTGCCGAGGTGGCGAGGTGCTCGACGATGTCGTCGGCAATTCGGCGCCGTTCGGCGACCGTCCCGTCCGCTCGAGCGAAGCCCAGCTCGTCGATCACTCCGACGAATGGACCCGATCGCACCGAAGGCCTGATGGCGAGGACCCCGACGCCCACGATGCTCCGTTCCACCTCGGCCACGATGACCGTCGCGGAGGGGACGAAGAGCAGATTGCGCAGGTAGTCGACGTCGTCGTGCTCGAGCGCCGGGTCGACCTGGTCGCGCGCCAACAGGCGAGCGGCGGCATCGAGATCGGCGTGTCGAGCGGTTCGGACGTGAACCTCCAAGTGAAGGCCTCTGGGTTGCGAATCGCAGCGAGCGTGCTGTGGACAGCCCGTGTGAGGATAGCACGATCGGGCGTGAACCCCCGGGCCGATATACCCGTACCATCAGTGTCCGCCGCGCAAACGTATTGCGCAGCGACGCGGGGCGCCGCTATGATGCCGCGCACCTTGACACGCCGGGTCCGCGCATGGGCGACGTCCCCGAGCAAATCCATTGGAGGAAGGAATTCGGATGCAGAAGTACATGCGATGGAGCGCGGTCCTCGTCGGGCTCATGCTCGTTCTCGCCGCCTGTCAGACCGGCACCGGCGACGCGACCGACGCACCACCTGGCACCGACGACGGCGCAGGAGGCGGAGACCCGAGCGAGGTCTGCGACTCAGACGAGTTCGGTTGTGTGGAAGTCGCTGACGGCGAGTCGATCCTGATCGGCACGGCGCTCTCGATCAGCGGTGACACCGCGGCGCTCGGGCTGGACAGCCAGTACGGTGCCCAGGTTGCCGCGGACGAGAAGTCTGCCGACGGCGGCCTCTTGGGCCGCGACATCGAGTTCGTGCATGAGGACGCCGGTTGCGGCGATGCCGCGACGGGACAGACGGCCGCTCAGGCGCTTGTCGCCAACGAGCAGCTGGTGGCCGTGATCGGCACGACCTGCTCGCGCACTGCCGTTCCCGCGGCACCGGTGCTTGCCCAGCAGGGGATCGTCCTGATCTCCTCGTCGAACACGAGCCCCACCCTGACCGACCCAGACCACGAGGAGTACGCCGGCGAGTTCTTCTTCCGCACGGCGCACAACGACCTCAACCAGGGCGCGGCCATGGCGACGTACGCCTGCGAGCAGGGCTTCGCGACGGCCGCCACGATCCACGACGGCAGCACGTATGCCGATAACCTGCGCCTCGTCTTCCAGGATGAGTTCGCGTCGCAGTGCGACGGCGAGACCGTCTCGGAGAACGCAGTCGAGGTCGGCGAGGATCAGTTCAGCGACGTGCTCGGCCCGATCGCCGACGCGGCGCCGGACCTGCTCTACTACCCGATCTTCCACCCGGAAGGAACGTTCATCACCCAGCAGGCTCGTCAGCTGCCGGAGCTCGATGGCACGCAGCTCGCCGCGTCGGACGGCCTGCTCGGGCTCCAGGACCTGATCGACCAGGCAGGTGACGCCGCCGAGGACATGGTCCTCTCCGGCCCGGCCTGCGCGGGCGACCAGTACGAGAACGAGTTCCTCCCGGCGTACCAGGCGCTCTCGGGCGAGGAGGCGGTCCTCTCCGTCTTCCACTGCCACGCGTACGACGCGATGAACATCGTGATGAACGCCATCGAGGCGGTCGCGGTCGAAGGCGACGATGGGACGCTGTACATCCCGAAGGGCGCCCTCAAGGACGAGATCGCCGCGACGAGCGGCTTCGAGGGCCTGACGGGCACGCTGACCTGTGGGGATCCGGATCCGGGCGACTGCGCGGACCCGAACATCCGCGTTTCGCAGATCCAGGGCGGCGCGTTCGTCGTGATCTGGCCGTAAACCCCGGCCGGTGACCTGATGACAGGACGCGGGTGAGCCGAGGCGGCTCACCCGCGTCTGTACACCTCGGACCAACCGAAGGAGCCTCATGCTACGACGCCCGGTGCGCCTCTCTCTCGTTGGGGTGCTCATGTGGGGCCTGGCGATCGCGGTGATCGTCGGCGTCGTCGCCGGATCGTTAGCCACGCTCAACTCCGGCGGGATCAGCGGCACGACGTGGACCCGGCTCATCGTCGCCGGACTGAGCCAGGGTGCCATCTACGCGCTCATCGCCCTCGGTTACACGCTCGTCTACGGCGTGCTCCTGATGATCAACTTCGCCCATGGCGAGGTCTTCATGTTCGGGGCCTTCGCGGGCCTCTTCGTCGCCCAGGCACTCCTCGGGGTCGATGCGCCCTTCATGGACCAGCCGCTCATCGGTCTCGTCATCGTCTTCGCGGCGGCCATGCTCACCTCGATGATGGTGGCGATCGTCCTCGAACGGGTCGCCTACCGGCCACTGCGCCGCGCGCCGAGGCTCGTTCCCCTGATCACCGCCATCGGGGCGTCGCTGTTCCTGCAGTACACCGCCTTCGGCCTGTTCGGCCCGCGGACGCGCCGCTACCCGAGCGTCGAGTTCCTCGAGGGCCGCACGACGCTCTTCGGCCTCGAGTTCGCCAACGTCCAGCTCGTCACGATCGGCGCGGCCGTCGTGCTCATGGCGATCCTCTACTACGTCGTCGAGCACACCCGCACCGGCCGCTCGATGCGCGCGGTCAGCGAGGACAAGGACGTCGCGGCCCTCATGGGCATCAACGTCGACCGCACGATCGTCACGACCTTCGCGATCGGCGGCCTGCTGGCCGGCGCCGCCGGCGTGCTCTACGCCTTTCTGTTCCTCAACGTCGATTTCGGGATGGGCATCCTCCCCGGCATCAAGGCCTTCACGGCCGCGGTCCTCGGCGGGATCGGCAACCTGGCAGGAGCCGCGATCGGCGGCGTCGTCATCGGCGTCATGGAACGCGTCACACCAACGCTCGTGCTCTTCGGCTTCGGCGTGCCGTCGCCGGGACAGCTGAGCGACGTCGTCGCGTTCGGCGTGCTCGTCCTCGTGCTCATCTTCCGGCCCACCGGGCTCTTCGGCCGCAGGGAGAACGTCTAGATGCCGTCGACGTACCGGAGAGCGATCAATGCCGGGCTGATCGCCGGGGCCGCGATGATCTACCTCGCCTCGGTCGGCCTCGTCGGCGCCTTCGCCGAGCGACCAATCGTTGCCGGTATCGGCGGCGAGGGCCCCGGTCTCATCACGCTCGGTCGCTTGATGCTCGCCACCCCCCCATTCCTGATCGGGCTCATCGTCGCCGGTCGCATCCGCAAGACAGGGACCGGGGCCGGCGCGAGCGCGGTGACGGTGGCCGCCCTGAGCGGAGCCGTGGCCGGACTCCTCTTCGGGGTATTCATCCTCCTGATCGCGGCCGTCGACGTGCGAGGCGTCTTCCTGCCGCTCACGCCGGCCCTCGTCGAGACGCTCGCGTTCGACCAGGAGCCGATCGTGGGGGCCATCATCAACGTCCTCCTCGCCGGAGCGGTCGCCGCGCTCGCCGCGCTCGTCCGCCTCCTCGACGGGCGGGATCGAGCCGCGGTGCTGGCCGCGATCGGGGTCGTCCTGCTGGTGGCCATGCTCGAGCCGATCATCCGACCGATCCTGGGCAGGGTCGAGCTCGGTGCGGTTCGCGACTTCCTGTTCACCGGCGGCGGCCTGACCCTGCCGGCAGCGGCGCTCCTTGCCGGCCTCGTGATCGCCTACACGTGGAGCACGCGCCACCCGTCGAGCCCGGTGCGGCGGCAGCTCGACGCCGTCTCGGACGAGCGGCGGCGTCAGCTGCAGATCGGCGCGGCGATCATCGGCGTCCTGATCGTCCTGGCCGTGCCGTTCGTGGCAACCGGCTTCGTGAGCCTCGTGCTGTTCAACGTCGGCCTGTACCTCATGCTCGCGCTCGGGCTGAACATCGTCGTCGGCTACGCCGGTCTGCTCGACCTCGGCTACGTGGCATTCTTCGCGGTCGGGGCGTATGCCATGGGCGTGCTGACGTCCGGGGCATCCTCGATGGGCGGCCCGATGTCTGCACTACTCGGCCAGGAGTGGGGCTTCTGGCTCGCCCTCCCGGTCGTGCTCATCATCGCGGCGATCGTCGGCCTCCTCATCGGCGCGCCCGTCCTCCGGCTGCGTGGCGACTATCTCGCGATCGTCACCCTCGGTTTCGGCGAGATCGCCCGCGTTCTCGTCGGATCCGAGGCGCTCCGGCCGGCCCTCGGCGGTCCAAACGGGGTCGTCGGCATCCCGAACCTGACGATCCCCGGTCTCGGCGAGCTGACCTCACCGGGCGCGTACTACTACCCGGTCGTCGCCTTCGCAGCCTTCGCCGCGTACATGGCCTGGCGGCTATCGAACTCGCGGACCGGCAGAGCATGGATGGCGATGCGCGAAGACGAAACCGTGGCCCAGGCCACCGGGGTCAATACGACGAACTACAAGCTGCTTGCGTTCGCGCTGGGTGGCACCCTCGGCGGCCTCGCCGGCGCGCTCTTCGCGGTGCAGCTGCGAACGGTGTTCCCCGGTTCATTCCTGCTCCTCGTGTCGATCACCGTCCTGGCGATCATCATCCTCGGTGGCATGGGCACGATCCGGGGCGTCATCGCCGGCGCGCTCATCCTCGTCGGACTGCCCGAGGCCCTCCGCGAGTTCGGTGAGTATCGATTCCTCGTGTACGGCGCCGCCCTGGTGGCAATGATGGTCCTTCGCCCCGAGGGCCTCTTCCCGAGCAAGACCCGACGCGCCGAGCTCCACGAGGAGAGCGACGAGGACAAACAGCAGCGCGAGTTCCAGGATCCGGATCGCGCCGCTCCGACCGCGACAGGAGCGAACGCATGAGCCACGCACCGGCGCAGGCGAGCGACACGGTCGCGGCGAGAACAGGCGACCTCGTGCTCGAGGTGACCGCCCTCACGAAGCGGTTCGAGGGGCTGGTCGCCAATCACGACATCAACTTCACGATCCCGCGGCGCTCGATCGTCTCGGTGATCGGCCCGAACGGTGCCGGCAAGACGACGCTGTTCAACCAAATCACCGGCTTCATCGAGCCGACATCCGGGACGATCGTGTTCGACGGGATCGACGTGTCGGGGCTGCCTCCGCACAAGATCGTGGAGCTCGGGATGGCGCGGACATATCAGAACATCCGGCTCTTCCAGAACATGACGACGCTGGCCAACGTGCTCGTCGGCCATCACGTCCGCATGTCAGCGCAGTGGTGGCAGATCCTCTTCAACATCTCGTCCGTGCGGCGGGAGGAGGAGCACACGGACGCCTTCGCCTATGAGCTCCTCGACCTCGTCGGCCTTTCACGGCGCTACGCGGACGACCTCGCGAAGAACCTGCCATACGGCGACCAGCGCAGGCTCGAGATCGCGCGCGCCCTCGCCAGCCGCCCGAAGCTGCTCCTGCTCGACGAGCCGACGGCCGGAATGAATCCGGCCGAGACGCGCGAGATGACCGATCTCATCGCCCGGCTGCGCCGGGAGCTCGGTCTGACGGTCGTCCTCATCGAGCACGACATGAAGGTCGTCATGGGCATCAGCGAACGGATCACCGTGCTGGACTACGGGGAGCTGCTGGCGGAGGGAACGCCGGAGGAGATCCGGACGAACCCGAGCGTGATCGAGGCGTACCTCGGCAAGCAGGCGACAAGCGCATGACCGATGCGACCGCGGCCCGACCCGACCTCGCCTCCGACGCGGCCCAGGCCGGAGAAACGCTGCTCGAGCTGCGCGACGTCCACGTGTACTACGGCAACATCGAGGCGCTGAAAGGCATCTCGCTGACCGTCGGCCGCGGGGAGATCGTCACGCTCATCGGGTCGAACGGGGCCGGCAAGAGCACGACGCTGCGCGCCATCAGCGGCACCCTGCGCCCGCGGTCAGGGTCGATCGCACTCGCCGGCAGGGAGATCCACCACGTGCCGGCGCACGAGATCGTCGGGCTCGGCATCTCGCAGTCGCCCGAGGGCCGGCGCGTCTTCAGCCGCATGACGGTGTTCGAGAACCTGCAGATGGGGGCGTTCAGCCAGGACCCGGGCCACTTCAACGACGACGTGACCCGCGTCTTCGAACTCTTCCCGCGTCTCAAGGAGCGCCGCGGCCAGAAGGCGGGAACGCTGTCGGGCGGCGAGCAGCAGATGCTCGCCATGGGCCGCGCGCTCATGGCGCGCCCCACGATCCTCCTGCTCGACGAGCCCTCGATGGGCCTGTCGCCGATCCTGACCGAGCAGATCTTCACGATCATTCGCGAGATCAACGAGCAGGGGACGACGGTCCTGCTCGTCGAGCAGAACGCGCTCATGGCGCTCAACGCCGCGCACCGCGGCTACGTCATCCAGACCGGCAAGATCATCCTGGCCGACACCGCGTCGAACCTCGCCGCGAACGAGCAGGTCCGCCAGGCCTATCTCGGGGAGATCTGACCCGCTCGTGCCCGACGAGCCGCACACGCCCGTGCCCGACGAGCCGCACGCACCACCGCGCTCCCCGCGCGACTACCGGCCCGACCTGCGCCCGATGCTCATCCTCGCTGTACTGCTCGTAGCCGTCGTGCTCGGCTGGGTCGTCCTCTCACCGATGATCCTGCCCCGCTGAGGCTCGGCTCAGTACCGGCGCGACGTCCCGAAGCCGGAGCCGGCGCCGTACAGGACGAGCGCCACGCCCACGGCGGCGACGGCCAGCCCCGGCGACTGCTGTGGCAATGGCACGTAGCCGACCGACCAGAGCTCCCAGCCCCGGTAGGCGAGCGCCGCCGCGCCGACGAGCCCGAGGGCCAGGTAGACCCATGGCGAGTCGAGGAAGAATCCCCATCGGCCGCGCATGTAGCCGATGTCGAGGAGGACGAGCGCCGCGATCGCCGCGCCATAGATGACGATCCCCGGCCCCTCGAGGCCGATCCCCTCCTGGGCCGGGACCCGCACGCCGGAGACCGACTCCCCGCCGGCCCGCCACCACGGCAGGAACCCGGAGCCGATCATCGCGAGCGCGCCGAGCAGGATGAGCCAGCGGAAGCGGCCACCACCCCCGTCCACCACGCGTCAGCCCTCGGGCGGCGCGCCGCCGTAGACGGACGGCTTCAGCACGCCGATGTACGGCAGGTTCCGGTACCGCTCGTCGTAGTCGAGGCCGTAGCCGATGACGAATCGGTCCGGGATCGTGAAGCCGACGTAGTCGATCGGGATGTCGGCCAGGCGTCTCGCCGGCTTGTCGAGCAGGCAGCAGATCTTGATCGAGGCCGGTTGACGGTCGGCGAGGTAGCCGAGCAGGTAGTTGAGCGTCAGGCCGGT
>CAZKFP010000008.1:0-5795 GCA_964552085.1 uncultured Steroidobacteraceae bacterium | reverse complement strand
CGCGGTGGTGGCGCTCCTTGCCGGCGCCATGGCCGGGGCTGCGCTGGTCGGCTCGGGAGCCATCAGACTGCCGATCGTGGTGGATGCCTCGGCCGAGCCTTCCGCCGCCGCGGACAGCTCGGCCCTCCCGTCGGCAACGGCCGACGCGAGTGCGGCGCAGTCAGCAAGTCCGGCGCAGGCGACGCCGGCGTGGACCGCCACCGGGGCCATGATCGACGCCCGTGACACGGCCACCCTGCTGCTCGATGGGACCGTGCTGGTGACCGGCGGCTCCGGCCCGATCCCCGACAGCCCGCTGACCGCGGCCGAGGTGTACGACCCTGTCACCGGAACCTGGAGTGCCACGGGCAGCATGGTCGGGCCCCATGGCGGTCACACGGCCACGCGGCTGGCCGACGGCACGGTGCTCGTGGCGGGCGCCGGCAGTGCCAGCGGCCCTCTGACCAGCGCTGAGCTGTACGACCCCATCAGCGGGTCATGGAGCGCAACCGGCGAAATGGTCGAGGGCCACGGCGGTCACCTCGCCACGCTGCTGTCGGACGGCAGAGTGCTCGTGGCGGGCGGCGGCCTCAGCGCCGGCGTGGCCACGGCGGAGCTCTACGACCCGAGCAGCGGGACCTGGAGCGCAACCGGGAACATGGTCCAGAGCCGCTCGGGCGCGACGATCACCCCTCTGGTCGACGGTCGGGTGCTCGTCACCGGCGGCCAGTCTTTCGGCGTGGGCACGGCAGAGCTGTACGACCCGAGCAGCGGGACCTGGAGCGCAACCGGGAACATGTCCGCGGGGCGCATCGGCCACACGGCCGTGATGCTGTCCGATGGCAGGGTGCTGGTGGCGGGCGGCTATGCCTACGACAGCACCGGCAACAACGCGACCTCACTGGCATCTGCCGAGCTGTACGACCCCATCGACGGGACCTGGACCGCCACCGGAAGCATGATCGAGGCTCGCGACGGTCAGACGGGCACGCTCCTGGCCGATGGGACGGTCCTCGTGGCCGGCGGGCAATCCATGATCGACAACGCAAGCCGGGGCAACCTGGCCTCTGCCGAGCTCTACGACCCGATCAGCGGGAGCTGGACCGCCACCTCGGACATGACCGAAGCGCGCAATGGCCACAGGGCCACGCTGCTGCTTGACGGGCGCGTCCTCGTGACAGGCGGCGGTAGCACGTCGTCATCCGCCGAGCTGTACGGCTCTGACGGCAACTCGTGATGCGGCGTGGACCCTCTACGGCCGCTCGAGACCATGGCGCTCGAGCAGCGCCTCGTCGCCGAGCAGGGCAGCGGTCGGGCCATCGGCCACGATGAAGCCATCGTCCATCACGATCGTGCGCTCCAGCACGTCGGCCACGAGCCGCATATCGTGGGTGGCGACGATGACTGTCTGCGGCAGCGAGCGCAGGAGCTCGATGAGCTGACGACGGCCGCGCGGGTCGAGGCCGGCCGAGGGCTCGTCGAAGACGAGCACCGATGGATCCATCGACAGGACGGTCGCGAGCGCGACCCGCTTGCGCTGCCCGATCGACAGGTGCGAGGGCAGGCGTCGCTCGGAGCCGCCCATGCCCACCGCCTCGAGGGCGCGCTCGACGCGACGATGGATGTCGTCGTTTCCGACGCCCATGTGCAGCGGCCCGAAGGCGACGTCGTCGAAGACGGTCGGGCTGAAGAGCTGGTCGTCGGGATCCTGGAACACGAGGCCAACCTCGGCCCGGATCCGCCCCAGGCGCTCCCGGTCGACGGGCATCCCGGCGACCCGCACCGACCCGTGGCTCGGCCGGTTCGTGCCGTTGAGGTGGAGCAGCAGCGTCGACTTGCCCGCCCCGTTCGGCCCGACGAGCGCCACCTTCTCGCCTCGGCCGATGCGCAGGTCGATGCCGCGCAGCGCCTCGAACCCGTCGGGGTAGGCGTAGTGGAGGTGCGAGATCTCGATCCAGGCCGCGTCGCCGTCGCCATCGGCGGCACGCCCGTCGGGCGCGGCAGGGTCGTGCTCGTGGTCGTGCGGGCCGCCGGCTGCATGCTCGTGCACGTGCGCGTGACGCGCTGGATCGGCGTCGGCGGTCACAGGATCGGCAGCCACAGCTGCGCGGCGAGCTGGAAGACGAGCAGCGCGACGGCCACCGCGGCAGATCCGAGCCATTCGGCCGGTCGGATCGCGCGCGCCTGCATGTGGCGGAACGTCCCGTCGAAGCCGCGGGCCTGCATCGCCGCATAGACGCGCTCGCTGCGCTCGTAGCTGCGCAGGAAGAGCGAGCCGACCATGCCGCCGGTGACGCGCGCGCGCCAGGCGAGCGAGCCCCCACCGGAGAGACCCTCGGCCAGCGCGGATCGGGCGGCGCGTGCACGCATGAGGCGCTGCGCCTCCTGCTGCAGGACCGCGAGGTATCGGTACATGAAGCCGATGATCGCGACCATGATCCGCGGCAGGCGAAGCTCACGCAGGGCGTCGAGCAGGTCGTGGAACGGCGTGCTGAACGTCAGGAGCAGCGCGGCCTGCACGCTCAGCCAGCTCTTCAGCGCGATCGTCGTGAAGATGCGCAGCCCCTCGCCACTCACGGTCAGCCGCAACGGGCCGAGGTCGATGCTGCCGAGCGGCTGCTCGGGCCGGACGAAGACGAGCGGCAGCGCGGCGAGCAGGAACGGCGCGGCGATGAAGGCGCCCCGCGACAGGCGCAGCGGACCGAGGCGGGCGATCGTGGATGCCACGGTCAGGCCGATCCAGGCGACGAGCAGCGCGGCGTACGAGCCGATCGGGAGGAGCGTGATCGACAGGATGACCGCAATCGTCAGGACGAACTTCAGCCGCGCGTCGAGCGCGTGGATCGGCGAGCGACGCGGGACGGATCGGTCGAGGTCCAGCTAGCCCTCCTGCGAGCGACGCGCGAGGGCCCGGCCGATGACCCAGGCGAGGCCGAACACGACGAAGACGCCGACGATGCCGGCCAAGACCGTCGAGAGGCTGCCGTCGATGCCGGGGATCGTGTAGTCGGGGATGATCGCGAACGGCGCATCCCGGCCGCGATCCGCGAAGCCCTCGTCGGTGGCGACGCGCTCCAGCCCGTCGGGATCGGCAGAAGCGAGCGGCGCGAGGAGGACGACGACGGCGACGGCGATGAGCAGCCCGACGAGCCACCATCGCCCGCGGGGGCCATGGCCGCGACCCGGCTCGCCGCTCATGCCCGCGCCATCCCGGCATCCCGCAGCTCGAGCAGGTCGGCACGCGTGACCGCGATGAAGCCGATCGCCGCGGCCGTGATGAGCGCCTCGCCGATCCCGATCAGAGCGTGGACGCCGACCATGACCGGCAGGGTGATCTCCATCGCGATGAAGCCGGAGACGCCGAGCTCGACGGACATAGCGACGGCGCCGGCGACGACAGCCACGTACGCCGCGATCGCCGCGGCCGGGATGCGTCCGCGGCGCTCGCCACCGAGGACCCGCACGAGGACCCGGTACAGCCCGTAGCCGCCGAGCGTGCCGACGATGCCCATGTTGAAGATGTTCGCGCCCAGGACGAGGAGCCCGCCGTCCTGGAAGAGGAGCGCCTGGACGGCGACGACACAGGCCATGACGAGCGTTCCCGCCCACGGCCCGAGCAGGACCGCCGCCAGGACGCCGCCGAGCAGGTGTCCCGACGTGCCGCCGATGACCTGGAAGTTGAACATCTGGGCCGCGAAGATGAACGCGGCCATGACCCCGAGCAGCGGCACCGCCCGCTCGTCGAGGCTGCGGTTCGTCCGACGCACCGCCACCGCGAGGACGGCGATCGTGAGCGCCCACATCACGAGCGCCACGGGCAGCGTGAGGTAGCCATCGGGCGCGTGGAGCGCGTCGGGACCCAGCGGGAGGCCGACGGGCTGGAGGATCGAGGCGGTCACCGCGGAACGGCTCCTGGGCAGCTGTGAAACGTCATTCTAGGCAGCCGCCGAACACTGTTGCAACCATTTGCAGCATGGGTTCGGGCTCCTATACTCGCCGCCATGCCACCGATCCACGAGCTCGCCGAACCGTGGCGCTCGCTCCCAGACCGCCTGCGCGCACGGGGCCTGCGATGGACGCCGCAGCGAGAGGCCGTCGTCGGCGTGCTCGCCGCGTCCGACGGGCACCTGACCGGCGCGGAGCTCGTCGAGCGCTGCCGAGCGGTCGAGCCGGCGACGATCCCCTCGACCGTATACCGCACGCTCGACGCGCTCGAGGCGCTCGGGCTCGTGCAGCACGGCCATGGGGCCGATGGACGCGAGGAGTACCACGTCCAGCCCGCGGGCGAGCACGGGCATCGCTACTGCGAGCGCTGTGGCAGGCACTGGGACATCGAGCCCGAGACGGCGGCGGGCACCGCCATCGTCGCTTCCTTTGCGTCGGAGGGCTTCACCGTCGACCTATCGCACGTGACCGTCGTCGGCCACTGCGAGTCCTGCGACTAGGCCCTCACCCGGACGCCGAGCTCACCACAGGGCGAGACCGGTCTCCTCGTCCGGCATGCGCACGAGCCTCACGCCGGCGAGCTCGCGGATCATCACCTCTGCGGCGAACACCTCGCAGCCGCGCAGGAGGTGGCCACCGACGGTCGCGCCGGACGCATCGGCGAACGTCGCGTGGGCGTGGAGGAACGGGCGGTCCTCGCGGAGGCTGACGTTGCCGGTGAACCCGACGATCTCGTGGTGCGTCGCCGACTCGAGCTCACGGTACCGGTGCCCGTCCTGCTCGTAATAGGCATAGCGCGCGTGGCGCACGGCACCGATGACCGTCACCTGGGCGGCGAGGATGCCGCGCTCCACGCAGAACCGCTCGATCTCCTCGACGAGGTCGCTCCCCGTGGCGAGGCGACCGGCGAAGCCGCGGCCGGCGCGGAGCTCTGAGAATCCGACTGGCATCGGTGCTCCTATTCGAAGTGCTTCAGGTTGCTCACGATCGGCAGGGACGCCGCCACGCGCGCCGGATACAGGCCGGCGAGCGCCGCAACGCCCGTGCCAACGAGGAGGACCGCGACGAGGAGCGGCCACGGCAGGCGAACCCCGTCGACGAGCTGCGTCGAGGCCGCGCCGTTGACGAGCGCGAGGGCGACGAGGAGCCCGGTCACGACGGCGAGGACGCCGGCGATGGCGCCCATGATCGCGGCCTCGGCGACGACCATGGCCTGCACCTGGCCGACGGTCATGCCGTGCGAGCGCAGGATCGCGATCTCGCGGACACGCTCACCGATGCCGACGCCGAGCGTGTTGACAATGCCGAGCGCGCCGATGACGACGGCGACGAGCGCGAGCGCGTCGAACAGGCCGGTGAGCCGGTCGAGCGAGCCGGCGAGCTCGCCGGCGAGGTCGCGCGCGGTGAGCGGCTCGGCCGCGAGCTGGACGGCGGTCTCGCGGACGGCGGCGGTGAAGGCCGAGTCGGCGACGTCGGGCTGGCGGACCATGATCCACAGGGAGGCGGACGTGACGCCGAACCGCTCGCGCGCGTCGGCCGTGCTGACGAGCAGGGCGCCCTCGGCGGTCCGCGCCGGCAGGGAGTGCTCGACAAGCCCGGCCACCGTGAACTCGTGGATCGGCCCACCCGGTCGGGCCAGCCCGATCGGGTCCCCCACCTCGATCCCCGCCCGACGCGCGAGCGCCACCGGGACGAGCACCCCTCCCCCGTTGCGGAGCGCGGCGTACGCGTCGGCACGGCGCACGCTGCTGACGAGGAGCGCGTCCTCGTCCTGGAACACGTTCGGGTCGATCCCGGCCAGCGCCGCTTCTTCCTGCACGCCATCGGTGACCCGGATGATCGGTGCCTCGAGCACGGGGCTCGCGACGAGC
>CAZKFP010000007.1:0-5681 GCA_964552085.1 uncultured Steroidobacteraceae bacterium | reverse complement strand
GGGCCCGTGGTGTAGTGGCCAAACATGCCAGCCTGTCACGCTGGAGATCGCCGGTTCGAATCCGGTCGGGCCCGCCATTTCAGCCCGGGCTGGCGACGCCGACGGTCCCATGACCCGATCGCAGGCGCGTACGGCTGTCTCGCTCATAAAGCTGTGTGGCGCGGCGGCTCGTGGGGAGAGCCGGATCCATTACTTGCCATCGCGGAGCGTTCGTCGCAGTGCGCTCACCCCGGTTGGCGAAGGTCCGTCGGCAATGAGTCCTGGCGCGGACTCTTCCATCGTAAGCCACGCTTCCACCATGTCGAGGTGGAGCTCCATCCTCGTGCCCAGCCAACCGTGGCCCAGCCCGGGGACATAGCGCGCGACCGCACGCGGCATCACCGCAGCCAGCGCCGCATTGCTGCGTCGGACGGCAGTCTCCCTCTCGCCTGCCACGAGCAGCGTCGGGCATCCGGCCTCAACTTCGGTCCGCGACGCCCTCGTTCCGCGCGCGTCAGCCAACGACGTCAGGAACGCGAGTCGGGACGCAACCCTGAGCTCAGCCTGATCGGGCTCCGGCATCTGGCCAACCGACCGACTGAGGGCGCCGATGACCGCCTGGGTATGGAGAAACGGGGCGATCGCCGCGATGAAGAGCAGGTACGGCCCATTTCCCCACCACGGCAGGATGCCGGCGCCGTCGATGATCACCCGATCCAGGACCCCGGCGTGACGCGCCAGCAGGGTGTGTGCGACGGCGCCGCCCAGCGAGAGGCCAACCACGTGAGCATGGCCGGCCGGGATGCGGCTGGTGATGAGGTTGGCGACGTATTCCGCGGCATCGACGCTCGACGTCCATCGGAGCCGGTTGCTCATGCCGCAGCCCGGAAAGTCGGGGGCCAGACAATGGAACGCCGAAAGCCTCGCCATGTGGTCTGCCCACATCCGGCCGCTGACGCCTGCGCCGTGGAGGAACACGACTGCGGGTGCACCCGACACCCCGGACTCCCGGACATGCCATTCGCTCGTAGCTCGTCCTCCTCACCCCGGACCGGTCCACCTCAGCTGCCGTGCCCCGCATCGGCTCCCTGCACGGCCTCCTTCGTGGCCTTCTGGCTGGCCGCTTCCTTGCGTTCCTGCTCGCGCGAGCGGTGGTGCTTCGTGATCGCCTCGCAGGCCTCGTCGATGTCGCTCGTGATGATGAGCAGGTCGAGGTCCTCGGGGCTGATTTTCTCCTCGTAGAGTGGCTTGTCGCGGATCCACTGCATCATCCCCTCCCAGTAGTCCTTGCCGTACAGGACGACCGGGAAGTGCTCGACCTTGCCCGTCTGGATCAGGGTCAGCGACTCGAACAGCTCGTCGAGCGTCCCGAAGCCACCGGGAAAGATGACGAACGCCTCCGCGTACTTTACGAACATGACCTTGCGCACGAAGAAGTAGCGGAACTCCATCCCGAGGTCGACGTACTCGTTCAGGCCCTGCTCGAATGGCAGCTCGATGTTCGCGCCGATGGAGAGGCCTCCGGCCTCCTTCGCCCCGCGGTTCGCGGCCTCCATGATCCCGGGGCCGCCGCCGGTGATGATCGCGAAGCCCTCTTTGACGAGCGCGGCCGCGAGACGCCGCGCCGCGCCGTAGTAGCGGTTGCGACGCCCGATGCGGGCGGAGCCGAAGATGCTCACCGCCGGACCGACATCGGCCAGCGCATCGAAGCCCTCGACGAACTCGCCGAGGATGCGCAGCGTGCGCCAGGTGTCAGTCTCCTGGAAGCTCGTGGCTGGCTCTCGCGAGCGGAGGAGCTTCTGGTCCTCGGTGCCCGTGCTCCCAGGGGTCTTCCCCCGGACGACGACCGTACCTCGCCGCCGCTCTGGTTCTTTCTTCCTACGTGGCATCGGTTCCTCTCGCGCTCGACAGTCTTGAGCTCGGATGCTACGGTGGCCACTCGCCGGGCATGACGTCTGCTTCGCTGTGCCATGCCGATCGGACCACGTATTGGAAGAATTCTATTGCCGGACCTGCTGCGGCGTGTCGCCGTCCTGACCGCTGTGAGCGTCGTCGGGCTCGCGCTTCTCGCGCCGATGACCGCCCGCTCCGCCCCGCCTGCGATCGCCGCCGACGTCGAGCCGCTGCTCGCCGCGCCGATCGTTCCGGCCGTGGTCGCCGAGCGCGGCTCGCTCGCCGACCGGACGGCATCGTCGCGCCTCGTCCTCGCCGAGCCGGCGCGCGTCGAGGTCCTCGTTCCCGTATCCCTGCCGACTCCGGCGGTTGCGACGATGACCGCGGCGCTCGTCCCGGTGCCCACACCGACTCCCGCTCCCGCTCGTGCCGTGGCAGCCGCGCCGCCGGTGCTCAGTGGCAACATGGTGAGCGGTCGCGCGTCGTGGTACTGCCACAAGGTCGGAACCTGCCCGAGGGGCTTCACCCCGGCCGACGCCTTCGTCGCATTGCCCGGTGCGCTCGGCGGGGCCGGCGGTCGCGGCATCGTTGGGCACGTTACCGTCTGCGTCGACCGCTGCGTCTCGCTGCCGGTCGTCGACTACTGCAACTGCTACTGGGGCACGGCCGACCAGCGGATCGTCGACCTGTCGGCCACCGCCTGGGCCCTCGTCACCGACAAGCCACGCAGCGCGGGCGTGATCAACGTCACGCTCCACCTCGGAGGCTAGCCCGATGACGATCATCCGACGCGTGCTCCTGCTCGCCCTCGTCAGCGTTTCCGGCATCGCCCTGTTCGCCCCGCTCGCGGCCCGCTCGGCCGCGCCGCCGTCGGCACGCTCGGTCGACCTTCTGCTGCCGGCCGCCGCCCCGGTCGATGGCGACCCGGACCGCGGCTCGTTGTCGGCGCGTGGTCGCGCGAGCCTCGGCATCACGGTCGGCTCCAGTGAGACGCTCGACGCCGCCCCGGTGCCGGCCCCGGCCTCCGTGCCCATGGAGGCGACCCTGCACAGCGTCGCGACGCCTCGTCCGGCCACGGCCGCGCCGCAGCGCGTCGTGACGTACGACGGCGACACCGTCTGGGACGCGCTGGCGCAGTGCGAGTCGGGCGGCAACTGGGCGATCAACACCGGGAACGGCTACTACGGCGGCCTCCAGTTCAACCTCGGCACGTGGCAGGGCTACGGCGGCGGCGAGTTCGCCGCCTACCCGCACGACGCGACGCGAGAGCAGCAGATCACCGTGGCCGAGCGCCTGCGCGCCGCCCGCGGCTATCAGCCGTGGCCGGCCTGCCGCGTCAAGCTCGGGCTGCCGTAAGGCGGGTCACCCACGCCGCCGGAAAGCGCGTAGCATCGCGCTCATGCTTCAGCCGATCCGGATCGGTCACGTCGTGCTCAAGGTGCGCGACCTGGATCGGTCGCTCGCCTTCTACCGTGACCTGCTGGGATTTCGCGTCACGAGCGAGATGAGCAACGTGATGATCTTCCTCTCCGCGACCGGTGAGCACCATCATGACCTCGCCCTGCTCCGCGTCGGTGACTCGGCCCCGTCGCCGGTTGCGACCGCCGTCGGGCTCTATCACGTGGCGATCGAGCTCGCCGATTGGGACGCGGTGAAGGCGGCCCATGCGCTGCTCGCCGAGCGCGGCCTGCTGAAGGGCAGCGCCGACCACGGCGTCACGCGCAGCCTGTACACCGCCGATCCGGACGGCAACGAGATCGAGCTCTACTGCGACGCGCCGCGGGACGAGTGGGAGGGTCGGGTCGACGAGGTGATGACCGTTCGCCCACTCGTCATCGAGTGACCGGCACGGTGCTTGCCTCGTGAGCTGACGTGCCGTTTCTTCCATTCGTCCTGCTGATCGCCTGGCAGGCCGTCAGCAAGTCCGCCTCGTTCGCCCTCGGCTGGGCGACCGCCCTCTACTTCGGGCAGGTGCCGGGACGCCAGGGCCGGATCCTGTCGGTCGTGAGCCTGCTCGCCGCAGGCTGGATCATCCTCATCGTCGGGTTCGCGATCCCGATCCTCGGCGGTGCGATCCTCGAGGCGATCGGGGTCATCGAGGACAACTTCGACGTCCAGTTCATGCATTACGCGGGTCTCGTCGCGGGCATCGTGCTCGGGCCGCCGTTCGTGGCGGCGGCCGTCGTTTTCGGCGAATTCCACGACGACCGCACGCTGGGAACGTGGCTGCGCCTCGTCCCGCTCAGCTATCCGTCGACCTTCATGCTCGGGCTCTCAGTCCTCGAGATGGTCGCCTTCACGCCGTTCCTGCTCTTCCAGCGCTGGCGCCAGAAGCGGAAGCTCGTCCAGGTGCCGCTTGTCATGAAGGACGGCACCGATGACGACGACCTGGCCGAGGCTGTCCGCAGCGCCCTGCGCACGATCGATCTCGAGGACGTCTCGATCACCGAGGCGACCGGTCCGAAGGTGTGGCCGATGCGGACCATCGGCTACGCGGCGGAGCATCTGCTCGGCGCCGTCGTCCGCGGCGACCCGGTGCGGCTCGCCACGAACGGGATCGAGATGTACGCGTATGCCACGAACATCTCGATCCTCGGCCCGAAGGAGGACGCCTACCGCGTCCGGGCCGCCGTCGAGCGGGAGCTGGCCTTCTGCGGCGCCTACCTGACCTGGAACGAGGAGTCGCAAGACTTCGAGGACGAGCTCATGAAGGCGCACGACTCGGCGGATGGCGACGTCGCCGCGCTGCGGGCACGGCTCGACGAGGTCCAGGAGCGGATCGACGTCGCCAGCCTGAACACCGAGGAGTGGAACGTCCTCTACCGCCTTCGTCTGCAGGTCGAGCAGGCCGTCTCGCGCAGGGAGGACGAGGCGACGGGCCGCTAGCATTGGCTCGTGGGACGCCTTCGGCGCATCGGCCTGGTCCTCCTCGTCATCGCGATGGTCGTCGTCGCCTGGGAGCCGACGCGCGTCGCCGTGCAGACCGCCGTCCTCCTGCCGAACCTGCTCGACGCGGGGCCGAAGCCGCTCGACCTGTTCAGCGACGAGCCGCGGCGCATGAGCCTGCCGTATCGGACCGCGGCGCGGGGAGCGGAGCCCGACCTCGCCGAGCTGTGGCTGCCCGCGTGGGCATCGGCCGAACGACCGGCCGGCGGAATGCTCCTCGTATTCGGCGTCAACAACCTCGGGCGCAACCACCCGGCCATCGAGCGGGTGGCGGACGGCCTGGCCCGAACCGGGGTCGTCGTCCTCGTCCCCGACTCGAGGACGCTGCTCGAGGGCCGGCTCGAGGTGGGCGAGATCGACGGCGTCGTGCGCGCCTTCCAGCTCCTCGCCGCCCGGCCGGAGGTCGATCGTGAGCGGATCGGGATCGCCGGCTTCAGCGTCGGCGGCTCGCTCGCGCTCCTGGCGGCCCGAGATCCGCGCGTCTCCTCGCAGGTTCGATGGGTGAATGCCTTCGGCGCGTTCGCCGACGCCGCCACGTACCTCGCGTCGGTCTCGGCGCACGCGTACGTCGGGCCGGACGGGGACTCGGTCGCCTGGACGCCTACGCCGCTGGCGCGGGAGGTCTACCTGCACTTCATGCTGGACCAGGTGACCCACGACGCCGACCGCGAGGCGCTGCGCGCCGCCTTCGAGGCGGACATCCTCGCGGCGGAGCGACCGGCGGCCGACGCGGAGCTGCGCGACGGCCTCGAGACCGATGTCGCCCGCACCGTCCACGACCTGCTCACGGCTTCATCGCTGGAGGCGGCGGGCTCGTCCATCCAGGAGCTGCCGGACCGGAGCCGGCGCTTCATCGACGCCAT
>CAZKFP010000006.1:0-5673 GCA_964552085.1 uncultured Steroidobacteraceae bacterium | reverse complement strand
CGCGAACCGCCAAGACCTGCTCGAGGTCGTGATGGACCTCGGACGCAAGCCCGAGGCGCGCTTCACGCATGGCGAGGAGGAGCTGCTCGACCGCGAGATCACCGATGCCGACATCGGCCACGTCATCGACCACATCGGCGTGTTCGGGGACGACAACCGCGCCGGCATCGAGCGCACGCTGCATCGGATCAGCGCCATCCGCAACCGATCCGGAAAGGTCGTCGGGCTCACTTGCCGCATCGGCCGCGCGGTCTTCGGGACGATCGACATCATCCGCGACATCGTCGAGTCCGGGCACTCCATCCTCATCCTGGGCCGCCCGGGCGTCGGCAAGACCACGATGCTCCGCGAGGTGGCGCGCGTCCTCGCCGACGAGTTCGGCAAGCGCGTGATCGTCGTCGACACCTCGAACGAGATCGCGGGCGACGGCGACATCCCGCACCCGGGCATCGGCGACGCGCGACGCATGCAGGTCCGAACGCCGACCGAACAGCACTCGGTCATGATCGAGGGCGTCGAGAACCACATGCCCGAGGTGATCGTCATCGACGAGATCGGGACCGAGCTCGAGGCCGGCGCGGCACGCACGATCGCCGAGCGCGGCGTCCAGCTCGTCGGCACGGCGCACGGCAACACGCTCGACAACCTGATGCTCAACCCCACGCTCTCCGACCTGGTCGGTGGCATCCAGCCGGTCACCCTCGGCGACGAGGAGGCGCGGCGCCGTGGCACGCAGAAGACGGTGCTCGAGCGCAAGGCGCCGCCGACCTTCGACGTGCTCGTCGAGATCGTCGAGCGAGACCACGTCATCGTGCATCGGAACGTCGCCGAGACGGTCGACGCGATCCTGCGCGGCCACATGGTCCCGCCGGAGGCGCGCTACCGCGACGAGACCGGCCAGGTCAAGGCGATGACGAAGTACGACTACCGCATCAGCGAGACGCCGGCGGGCAACCCGGCCTTCGCGCCGCTCGAGCCGACCGGCGGGTTCGGCGCGTTCGGGCGTGGCGGCAGCCGCGGGGCCGGCGGCGGGTCGCGATATGAGCGCGGCCTTCGACCCCTGCCGGGGGGCGCGTCGGAGTCGCGCAGTCCCCGCTCGATGCCGGGCGAGCGCCTGTCGGGCGGAGCCCCGCAGGCGCCGGAGCGGGACGCGCGGCGCGAGCTGGAGCAGGCGCTCTCCGAGATGGATGCCGAGCCCGCCATCGACCGGCCGATCGGAGCCCAGCGCCCGGCGAACGAGCGCGCCAAGGGGCACCGAACGATGAGCGTGTTCGCCTTCGGCGTGAGCCGCAAGCGCCTGGAACAGGCGGTCCGCGAGCTCGGGGTGCCGGTGAACGTGGCTCGTGACCTTGACGAGGCTGACGCCGTCGTCACGCTGCGCAACTACTACAAGCGCAAGCCCGCGGCCCTGCGCGACGCCGAGTCGAACGGCGTGCCGATCTACGTCCTGAAGACGAACACAACACTCCAGATGGAGAACATGCTCGCCTCGCTCTTCGACCTCGAGGCCGATCCGCAGGAGGCCGCGCTGCGCGAGACAGCGGAGGCGATCGGCCTCGTGCAGGCCGCCGGACGCCCGGTCGAGCTGGCACCGCAGAACGCCTACGTCCGCCGCCTCCAGCACCAGATGGCCGAGCGCAACGCGCTCATGTCCCGCTCGCGCGGATCGGAGCCGAACCGGCGCGTTGAGCTCATCCCCGAGGACGGTCGGCCGTGGCGATGAACGGACGCGGCGGCCGCATCGCCCTCGTCGCGATCCTCGCCCTCGTGGCCCTGGCGCTGATCGCCACCAGCGTCCTTCCGCCCGCGTGACCGGGGCTCCGCCCGAGCGCGGCCGGTTCATCACGCTCGAGGGTCCCGAGGGGAGCGGCAAGACGACGGCCGCGCGACACCTCGCCGACTGGCTGCGGTCGCGGGAACGTTCCGTCGTCCTCACCAAGGAGCCGGGCGGAACGCCGCTCGGCGAGGAGATCCGGCGCATCGTGCTGCACATGCGCGGCATGAGCGATGACCTCGATCCGCGCGCCGACGCGCTTCTCTACGCCGCGGGGCGGGCGCAGCACGTGGCGCGCGTCATCGGCCCGGCCCTCGAGCGCGGCGACTGGGTGGTCTGCGCGCGGTACGCCGACTCCTCGCTCGCATACCAGGGCGCGGGCTACGGGAACGACATGCTCGAGCTGCGGCGCCTCCAGGACTTCGCGACGTTCGGGCTGCGGCCCGACCTGACGCTCCTCCTCGACGTCCCGGTCGAGATCGGCCTGGCGCGGACGCGCCGGCGATCCGAGTGGAACCGGTTCGAGGACACCGAGGACGTCGCCTTCTTCGAGCAGGTCAGGGCGGCCTACCTGCGCCTGGCGAACGAAGACCCGGGTCGAATCACCGTCATCGACGGCTCGGGCTCCGTCTCCGAGGCCGATGACGCCATCCGCAGCGCCGTGGAACCGCTGCTGCGTTAGGGAGCCGCGCTCGGGAGCGGGTCGAGCACAGGGTCGACGCTCGGCACGCGATCGAAGACGAGGCCTGGCGATCCCGGCGTGCTCGTCTCGAGCGCCTGGAGGAGGGTCGGCGTGCTCTGGCTCGCGAGGATGCTGATCTCGGCCGCGAATGCAGCGCCCTCGTCGAGCGGCAGCGTGACTCGGACGGCGTAGCCCACGACGCCCGGGTCGGCACCCTCGCTCATGATGCGCGTCACCGATGCGTCGATCGCCTCGATCTCATTGCTGCGTGAGTCGCAGCCGGTCATGCCGCGCTCCCAGGTGAGGACCGTGGCGATGCCCTCCGCACCGTCCGCGACGGGATACGACTCGGGCATGAGCTCGAGCGCCAGGCACGGCCCGAAGCTGAACGGCCCACGTAGGAGATACAGCCCGATCGGCGGAAGGTCCGCCCGCGCCGTGGCGCTCGGGACCGCGGTCTCGCTCACCGTCGCCTCCAGGCGAGGCTGGGCGAGGAGCGGCGCCGCGAGCAGCAGCCCGAGAATCGCGATCGACAGCGCCGTGGCCGCCGCGACGGAAGCCTCGAGGAATCGCATGCCGCACAGGATGCGCCACGCGGCCACCGGGTTGCACGCCGGGTCGGAGGGGTGGCCGCCCCGGTCTTCCTGCGCCATAATCTGGGCGGGCCGTCCACCGCCGCGCCAGCGCCGAATGAAGGAGCCGCCGACCGATGAAGCTCGTCTACGCCATCGTGCACAACGAGGACGCCGCGACGCTGGTCGACGCGCTGCTCGAGAAGGAATATCGCGCGACGCGCTTCAACTCGTCGGGTGGATTCCTCAAGCAGGGAAATGCCACGATCCTCGTCGGCGTGGAGGACGGCAAGGTCGACGCGGTCCTCGAGGTCATCAGCGCCAGCTGCCACTCGCGAAAGCAGTTCGTGAACCCGATGCCGCCGATCATGGAGCCGGGCGAGTTCTACATGCCGTATCCGGTCGAGGTCGAGGTCGGCGGGGCGACCGTCTTCGTCCTGCCCGTCGAGCGCTTCGAGCGGCTCTAGACGCGAGCACCGGGCCTCGCCGAGGCTGAGCGACCGATGCCGCCCGCCTGGGCCGCCACGCTGGAGGCCGACGCGCCCGACGTCGTGGCGTGCTGGCGCGCGTCCGACTGGACGCTGAGCGGGCTGAAGGGCCTGCGACGCGAGCTCAGGCGCGTCACCGAGGGGAGCGCACCGGGGATCCTGGCCCAACAGGAGGCCGTCGCCGATCAGCTCGAGGCTGTGCTGCGACGCCTGCCCGAGCCGCTGCTCCGCGCGCCGGGCGGCGAGGAGGACTGGAACGTGGCACAGGCGTTCGCCCACACGACCGCCGCGCGGCGATTTCTGGCGACCTGGGCCGCACTCGACGTGGACGGCAGCTGGCCGGCAGAGCGGCCGCCTCTCGTCACGCCGTCGGTGCCGGGGCCGCCCGATGCGGGCCGCGACGAGCTGCTCGTCCTGCTCGAGAAGTCGCGACGCGCGATCCGCGTCGCGGCCCGACGGATCGAGGGACACGAGCGGCAGCGCTGCCGGCTCGAGCATCCGCTCATCGGGCACCTTCGCTGCGGCGAGTGGCTCCTCTTCGTCGGTGTCCACGACTGCATGCATCTCGAGCAGCTGCACCGCCTCGCCGGCCAGGCGACCGATGCCTGAGCGTCCGGCGCCGCTCGTTCTCGTCACGACGCCGCCCGCGGGGCAGGCATTCGGGACGCACGCCGCCGTCGCGGCCGAGGGCCAGCGTCTCCTCGCCGCCGAACTGTCGCGCCGGCTCGGGCGGCTCGGCGCGGCGGTCGAGCCCCTGCCTTGGGCTTTGCCACCAGACGGCGAGGCCTTCCACTGGGGACGGTGGTTCGTCGCCGCCGCGCGGCGCTCGCTGGCCGCGGCCCCCGGCCCGGTGGATGCCGTCGGCTACGCCGGCGGGGGCGCCTCGGCCCTCCTCGCCGACGACGGCCTCGACGCCCTCCTCTCGCCGATCCCCGGCGAGGTCGTGGCGAACAATCGCTTCAGCGCCGACGCCTTCGTCGTGGCCGGCGACCTCGATCGCGCGCTCGGCTGCCTCGAGGACTGCGCGACCGACAACGCCGCGCCACGCCGCCTCGACGAGGCCGGCTTCGCGTGGCGCGACCTCGGGACGACGCCCTGGGCGCGTTTCGACGTCGACACGACGCTCGACCTCGCCCTCCTGCGGCTCGCCACCCGGCTCGCGGGCACGCGCACGCTCGACGGCGCCGTGCGCGGCCACCTCGAGATGGCTCGGCTGCCCGGCGATCGTGAGCTCGAGGTTCCGCACCTGGCGCGCCTCGGGGAGGTCATCCGCGACCGGGGCGCTGAGCTCGTGATCGCCGGGCGCGTCCCGGCCGCCACCTGGCAGCATCTCGAAACCGAGACCGCCTGCCGGGTCCGCTGCCTCGTCGAGGAGCGCGGCATGCGCTCCGCGCGCGGCGACGGACACGTTCCACGATCGATCCTCGCGGCGTTCATGACCCGCACCTCGCCGTCGGATCTCGTCGCGGAGCTCGCGATTCTCGGCGACGCCGTCGTACTCGACACCCGCGTCCTGATGGCGGCACTGGCCGGATCGGCCGAGGCGACCGACTGGCCGCCGGAGGAGGAGCGCTTCGCGTCGGACTTCGGAGATCACGCGCGGATCGCAACGCCCTGGCTCGGCGAGCTGACGGCCGCCGCGGCCGGCGCGCCGGTGCCGTTCCTCTTCGGGGGCCACGCCCTCGTCAGCGACGGGCTGCGCCTCGTCGTGGCGGCGGCCTGGCAGGGCAGGTGACCGCGGCCACGCCGCGAAACGCCCCTGCTAGACTGTCATCGAGGCGCCCGCACGAGCGCGACGCGCCGGGAACCCGAACCAATCCGTCGGGCCGAAAGGCCTGGCCGCAGCACCACCGCGCGTGCAACCGGAGTGGAGATGGATCACACCGGACTGCTCTACGTCATCGGATTCGGCATCGCCGCGACGATCTTCGTCTTCGGCACGATCCTGTTCAGCTGGCTCATCACGCATCGGCGCAGGCGCCCGCAGAAGGGCCTGCCGTACGAGTCGGGTGTCGACACGATCGGCGACACCTGGAGCCGGTTCGGGCTCGCGTTCTACCTCTACGCCCTGCTCTTCGTGGCCTTCGACGTCGAGATCATCTTCGTCTACCTGTGGGCGATCACGGTCCGGGAGATCGAGTTCCAGGGGATCGTCCT
>CAZKFP010000005.1:0-12589 GCA_964552085.1 uncultured Steroidobacteraceae bacterium | reverse complement strand
CAGATCCACGACGACATCGCCCACAACCGGGTGGAGGACTTCATCCGCGGCGACGACAACGAGACCCTCGTCGGCACCGAGAAGATCGCCGGCCGGAAGCTGCGCAAGCTCTCGACCGACAGCACCCGCGGCAAGGCGAAGGCCGCCGCGGCCGAAGTGGCCTGAGCGCGACCCCGGTGGAGCCGGCGACCGGGGAGCGGCCGCTCCCTCGCCGCGCACCCGCCCTGGCGAAACGCGAGAGCCCGGCGTCACAGCCGAAGGAACGCAAGCGGGAGATCGCGACGTACTGGCTGTACCGCGCCGCCGAGCGCCTGATGAACGCGGTGCCGCGTCGCCTCGTCCTGCCGGCGGCCGCGGCGGTCGGGAACGTCGCATACGACCTCGGCGGCGCGAAGCGGCGCGTCGTCCAGGAAAACCTTGCCCATCCGATGGGTCTCGATCCCGACGACCCTCGGGTCCGACGCGCGGCGCGCGCGGCGTTCCGCAACTACGCGAAGTACATGGCCGACATGATGCGCCTCGGCGAGTTCACGGCCGACGAGGGGCGCGACCTCGTCGCCATCTCGAACTTCGAGCTCCTCGCCGAGGCGCACAGCGCCGGTACGGGCGTGCTGCTGTGCACGGTCCACATCGGCGGGATGGACGTCGTCGGTCCTGCCATGAAGGTGCATGGCGAGTCGATCCACGTCGTGGCGGACGACACGACGTACGGCCGGCTCTACGACCACATGGCCGCGGCCCGCGCGAAGCAGAACGTGTTCCTCATCGGCTGGCGCAACCTGCGCGGCCTGTTCCGGGTGCTGCGTGACGACGGGAACGTCGTCCTCTTCTGCGACGGCGGCTATCGTCGCGGCGACGTGCCGGTCGAGTTCTGCGGCGAGGCCACGACGTTCCCGATCGGCCCTGCCACGCTCTCGGCGAAGACGGGTGCACCGATGCTGCCGGTCGCCTTCCGCCGCCATCCGGACGACCGCTTCAGCGTTCGCGGCCTCCCGCTCATCACCTGCGCCAGCACCGATCCCGCCGAGGTCCATCGCGCGACCCAGGCCGTCGCCGACGCGCTCGGCACGGTGATCGCCGAGGAGCCGGGCCAGTGGTACATGTTCCGCCCCGTCTGGCCACAGACCGATGCCGACCGCGGGCGAGCGCGCGAGGCGCTCGCGGCCGCACGCCGCGGCGACGACTGGACGAAGATCAGCGGGTGATGCTGCGCATCGGGCTCGAGATCGCCGATCGAATCGTCGCCGCCCTTCCGTCACGGCTGGCCTACGCCCTCGCCGACGTGGCCGGGGACGCCTGGCACCGGTTCGCGCCCGGCCGTCGCCGCCTCGTGGCCGCGAACCTGGGGAGGGTCTGCGCCGCGACCGGACGCCCGACCGACGGGCCGGCCATGGCGCGACTCGTCCGCGCCGCATTCCGCAACATCGCGCGCTACTACGTCGAGCTGCTGCGAATGCCCCACTACGACGTCGATCGGATCCAAGAGATGGTCGACGTGCCCGACTGGGCGGTGCTCGAGGCGGCCCTCCGCAGCGGGCCGGCCATCATGGTCAGCTCGCACGTCGGCAACTTCGAGCCGTTCGGCGTCTGGCTGGGCGCGCACGGCATGCGCCCGCTCGCGCCGATCGAGGAGGTCGAGCCGCCGGAGCTCTACGCCTTCCTCGCCGCGCGGCGAGGGGGCGGCATGGTCGAGCTCGTGACGCTGCAGCACGCGGGGCCGGCCCTGCGGCGCCGGCTGCGCGAGGGCGGCATGATCGGGATCATCGGCGACCGTGTCGTCGAGGGCGACGGCGGCCATTCGGTCACGATGTTCGGCCACCCGACGAGCGTCCCGCTCGGGCCGGCGGTGCTGGCGGTCACGTACCGCACTGCCCTCCTCGTCGGGCGCTGCCTGCGTGTCGGGCCCGACCGCTTCCAGACCGATGGCGAGGTCATGCCCGTCCCCGACACGGGGGATAGACGCGCCGACATCTCGACCCTGGCCGACCGCATCGCGGCACGGTTCGAGCACGACATCGCCGCCGCACCCGAGCAATGGTGGGGCGCCTTCCAGCCGTTCTGGCCGGACCTGCGCCGATGAGCCGTGGCGGCGGGGCGGGCAAGGCGGACATGCACCTGCACACGCTCTACTCCGACGGGACCGCGACGGTCCAGGCGATCCTCGACCACGTCGAGCAGCGGACGGACCTCGACCTCGTCGCGATCACCGACCACGAGCGGATCGACGGCGCCGTCCGCGCGCGCGAGCTGCACGAGGCCGGCGCGTACTCGTTCGAGCTCGTCGTCGGCGAGGAGGTCACGACCCGCCGCGGCCACATCCTCGCCCTGTTCATCGAGGAGCGCATCCCGGCGCTGCGCCCGGTCCCGGAGACGCTCGAGCGCATCCACGACCAGGGCGGAATCGCCATCGCCGCGCATCCCATGGCGCCGCTGACGCCGTCCCTCGGCCGTCGCACCCTGCTCGCCGCGCACCGCGTGGACGACCCGCGCCACCAACTCGACGCGATCGAGCTGATGAACCCGTCGGCGGCCGGACGCTCGCGGCGCGACGCTCGCGTCCGGCTCAACGAGGAGCTGCGGCTCGCGGTCGTCGGGAACTCGGATGCCCACGTGCTAGACGGGATCGGGACAGCCTGGACCTGGTTCGAGGGCCGCTCGGCGGCGGACTACCGCGCCGCGATCGAGGCGCGCACGACGCGCCCGGACGGCGACTACTGGAGCAACCGGCACAATGTCGACGTGTACCGACAACAGCTCGCCGCGAAGGCGAGGCACCTGCGCCATCGCCTGCGGCCCCCCGGGGAGGAGTGGCGATGAGGGCCGCCTCGACCGAGCGACGCCCGCTGAAGGTCGGGATCGTGAGCCCGTACGGCTATCCCCACCCCGGCGGCGTGAACGAGCACGTCCGCTTCACGTACGAAGCGATGATCCGGATGGGCCACGACGTCTGGATCATCACGAGCAAGTACGGCCGCGAGCGCGAAAGCGAGGGCCACATCATCCGTCTCGGCACCGGCTGGGCCGCCCCGGCCAACGGCAGCGTCGGCCGCGTCACGCTCGGGCTTCGATTCAAACGCCAGGCGCGCGAGGTCCTCGAGCGGCACCGGTTCGACGTCCTGCACTTCCACGAGCCATTCGTGCCGTTCCTCTCGCCGACGATGCTTGACCAGTCGAACACGGTGAACGTCGCGACGTTCCACGCCTTCGGCGGCTTCTCGCCCTCGTACTGGATCGGGAAGCGCTTCGCCGGCGGCCTGGCCAGGCGGCTCCACGGACGGATCGCCGTGTCGGGCGCGGCGCGCCACTTCATCAGCCGGTACTTCCCCGGCGAGTACGAGATCATCCCGAACGGCGTCGACCTCGAGCGCTTCGCCGATGCCGAGCCGTTCGAGGAGCTGCGCGACGGACGGACGCTAAACATCCTGTTCGTCGGGCGTCTCGAGGAGCGCAAGGGCCTCATCCACCTCCTCAAGGCGTACCACCGGCTGCGCAAGCGGAAGGTCGACGCTCGGCTGCTCGTCATCGGGGCGGGGCCGAAGCTGCGCGAGTACAAACGCTTCGTCGGGCTGCGCGGAATCCGCGACGTCGAGTTCCTCGGCCGCGTCAGCGACGAGGAGAAAGTCCGCTACTTCGCGAGCGCCGACATCTACTGCGCGCCGAACACGGGGCAGGAGTCGTTCGGGATCGTCCTGCTGGAGGCGATGGCGGCCGGCGTCCCGATCGTGGCGTCGGACATTCACGGCTTCAAGCGCGTCGTCGAGCGCAACGTGCAGGGCATCCTCGTCGAGCCGCGCAATCCACGCGCCCTGGCAGCGGCGCTCTATGCCCTCGCCCGCGACGCCGACCTGCGTCACGAGATGGGCGACGCCGGTCGCGCCCGCGCCCCGGAGTTCACCTGGGACCGCGTGACCGAGCGAATCGTCGACTTCTACTACGAGACGCGCGAGCGCGCGTTGACCACTCGCCGCTGAGCGTCCATCGGCTTTCGCCAGGCAACGAACGTCTTCTCCGGCTCGAAGCCCAGCGACTCGTACAGCGCCGTCGCGCCGGTCGGGCTGTCGGTGTCCACGCCAAGGCTGGCCGACGTGAACCCGGCGTCCCGGGCCCCAACGATTGACGAGGCGAGGAGCGCGCGGGCCAGACCGCGGCGGCGCCAGGGGCGCCGCACGGAGACGCCGGAGACGTAGACGCGCTGCCGGCCGTAGCGCTCGTTCTCCTCGGCCGGGACGGTGGTGGTGACGACGCCCGCGATCTCGTCACCATCCCAGCCGATTCGCCAGAAGCGCGGGTCCGCGTTGTCGGGATCGCCGATGAAGCGCTCCCAGTCCTCCTCGACCCACTCGTTCTCGCCCCAGTGGTCGCGGAACGCCTCGGCCGATGCGTCCCAGATGGCGCGGTACTGCTCTCGGGTCACCGGGCGCACCTCGATCCCCTCGGGCAGCGGCGGTGCCTCGATCGCGTCGAGCGAAGGCACGACCATGTCGTAGAAGTAGCGCGCCGGCTCGTAGCCGGAGCCGCGCAGGAGCGCCGTGTTGCCCGGGTCGACGTCGACGCCCTCTGACCCGAACATCTTCGGCATCACGGCCGCGTGGCCCGCCGCGATCTCGAGCAGCCGGCTCTCGTTGTGCCGGTGCAAAGCCCCGCCGATGCCGCGACGCCGCCATGCCGGGTGCACGAAGCCGAAGTTCTCGTACATCCGTCCACCCTCGACGAGGTCGGTCCAGAAGACGCGTGCGTAGGCGACGACCTCGCCGTCGACCTCGGCGAGCACGAGGTCGCGCGAGGGATCGCAGTTGACGAGCGTCGCGTAGTTGAGCTTCATCTGGTCGAGCGTCGTGACCTCCTCGAGCCCGTCGGCCTCGTGGGCGGCGGTGTACACGTCCAGCATGCCGGGAAGGTCGTCCTCGCCGCGGTAGTGGCGGAAGCGCAGGCCATCGATGGCCGGTGCTCCGCGCATCTCGATCTCGGTCATGGCGCCGGCTCCATCGGCTTGCGCCAGGCCCGGCCCCGCTCGGTCACGGCGAAGCCGAACGACTCGTACAGGCGCAGGGCGCCCGACGGGTTGGCGGCGTCGACGCCGAGGGCCGCGGTGTCCATCCCGCGCTGCGCGAGGAGGTGCAGGCTGCGGACGATGACCGCCCCCGCGATCCCACGCCTCCGCCAGGCGCGGCGCGTGAAGACGCTCTCGAGCCAGCCGCGGCGGCGGCCGAAGGCCTCGTTCTCGTGTGTGTAGATCGCGTTGACCGAGGCCGCCACGACCTCGTCGCCATCCCAGGCGACGACCCACAGCGACGGGTCGAAGGTGGGGGAGTCGCGGAAGCGCAGGAACGCCTCCTTCGACTCGTCGTGGCCACCCCAGTGATCGCGAAAGGCCTCGATGTCCGCCTGCCAGATGGCCCGCAGGTGCTCGGTCTCGACCGGCCGCACCTCGATCCCCTCCGGCAACGGCCCGAGCTCGGGCAAGTCGCGGTCGAGGCCCGGCCGCTCCATGTCGAAGAACCAGCGCACGGACTCGTAGCCGAGGCGCTCCGCTAGCGCCATCGCTCCGGCATTGCGATCCTCGGTGAAGGTGCCGAGGACACGAGGTCGATCGGTCTGCTGCGCGGCGGCGAGCTGCCTCGCCTGCTGCTCGCCGTGCTCGGCCAGTGCCCGGCCGATCCCGCGCCGTCGCCATGCCGGGTCGACCGCGCCGCGTCCGCGGTACTCACGCACGCCGTCGGTCGCGTCGACCCAGTCTCGGCGGGCATGGCCGGCCATCCGGCCGTCGACCTCCGCGATCCAGCTGTCCCGCGAGGCGTCGAACTGCTCCGACGGGTGGCTCAGCCAGGCGGCCTGCTCGGCCACCGTCTCTCGGTAGTCGAGCCCATCGGCCTCCCAGTCCGCGTTCTGGATCCGGACGATCTCGGGCAGGTCGACCTCGCCGGCATACGGCCGGATGACGAGGCCCGGAATCCCGGCCGCCTGGGCGGCCGCATCGGTCCGTGTCATGTGTCTCTTGCTCCCATCAGCCGACTCGCTTGAGCTTGCCGGTGCGCTTCGCGTAGCGCTCCGCGATTCCGAAGACGTACACCCCGACGGGGATGAGGACGATCCCCATGATCACCAGCGGCCACACGTCGTGGAACAGCTCCGTGATCGGCTGGCCGTGGATGAGGCCGGCGCGCACGCCGTCGAGGACGTACGTGCCGGGGCTGAACTGCGAGATGAACTGCATCCAATCGGGCAGGATGTCGGTCGTGTAGTAGACCCCGCTGAAGAGCAGGATGATCGACTGGATGACGAACACCATCTGGTCGCCGCGCTCGACGTAGAGCAGCGGCAGGATGGCCGCCATCATTCCCACGCCCACGAAGCTGACCGAGCCGAGCAGGATGAAGATGCCGGCCGTCACGAAGTTGCCGCCGCTGAACTCGAGCTCGAAGAAGAGCATCATCACGACGAGGATGATGAGCATCTGGATGAGTGCGTAGCTGACGGCGAAGAGCGTCGAGCCGACGAGCTGGGTGTAGCGGCGCACGGGCGCCATGAATGTGTACTCGAGCGTCCCCTCCCAGCGCTCCCAGGTCACCGTCTCGCCGATGAAGCCGAACACGATCGACAGGTAGTTCCAGAAGATCGTGCCGATCACGAGCACCTGGAGCAGGGCGGGGTCGTTCTGCGCGACACCGATGAACGCGACCGCCAGCGCCGCCGCGATCGAGTACACGAGCCAGGCGACCTCCCAGCCCCAGTACCGCTTGGTCAGGTTGAAGTTGCGCTCGACGAAGGCCAGGCTGGCCCGCAGCTCGCGCGTCGCGATCGTCATCAGTTCGTCCCGTTCGTCCCTTCGTTCGTTCGTTGCTCTTGATGGCCGATGGACCGGCCGGACCCCTACCGGGCCCGGGCCGGCCACATCGTCGGCTCGCCCGCCAGCCGGGCGCCGGTGCGCACGAGCCGGAGGCCGATCCAGCGCCGAATGCGACGCCGACGACGCTCCCCGCCCACCAGGAGGGGCGTGGCGCGCAGCGTCGCCTCGCGCTCCTGTGCCAGCTGGCGCAGGACGCTGGTGCTCTGCATCGTCACGGTCATCACCTCCCTTCTCTCTCGTTACTCGTCGTCGTCTTCCTTGTCCTCGTCGATGTCGTCGTCGAGGCTCTTTCCGGTAAACGTCATGAACACGCTCTCGAGCGTCGGCTCCTTGCCGTGGACCCTCGCGACCATCTCCTTCAGCTCGTCGGGCGTCCCCTCGGCCACCAGCCGGCCGTCGTTGATGAGCGCGATGCGGTCGCACAGCCGCTCGGCCTCGGCGAGGTCGTGCGTCGTGAGCAGGATCGTCGCGTCGTGCGTGTCGCGCACCTCCTCGATGAAGGTCTGCACGTCGAGCTTCGAGCGCGGGTCGAGGCCGGTCGTCGGCTCGTCGAGCAGCAGCACTGTCGGGCTCGTGAGCAGCGCCCGCGCGATCGCGACCTTCTGCTGCATGCCCCGGCTCATCTGCTCGACGGGTCGGCTGAGGCGCTTCTCTCCGATGCCCAGCCGGGCCAGGATCCGGATCGCCTCCGCTCGCGCGAGCTTCGCGTCCAGGCCGTAGAGGCGAGCCGCGTAGGCCAAATTCTCGTGCGGGGACAGCTTCTTGAAGAAGGCGGCGTCGACGCTCACCCGGTTGATGAGCTGCTTGACCGCCATCTCCTCGCGCTCGACGTCGTGCCCGAAGACCTCGACCCTGCCGCCCTCGAGCGTCAGCAGCGTGCTGACGAGCCGGATGAGCGTGCTCTTGCCCGAGCCGTTCGCCCCGAGGATCCCGTAGATCTCGCCACGCCGGATCGACATCGTCACGTCGTTGACGGCGACGACCGACTTCTTCTTGCGGCCGACCACGAACCGCTTCGTGGCGTGCTCGATGAGCAGCGCCGGCAGCTCGCCGGGCGGCGGTGGGCCGGGCCGGCGCAGCGGCTCACGCGCCGGCGCCGGCATCGGTTCGCTCTTCGGTTCGCTCTTCGGTTCGTCCATGACCTCGATCATCGTCTTCGTTCCTGTTCGATTCGCCTTGCCTTGCCGGGCGTGAGAAGAGCCGCGGCCCGTTCATTCGGTCCGCGGCTCTCGTCCATGCCCAGTGGGGCAACAAAAAACCGTGGACCCGATCCGGCCCACGGCTCTGGTGTCTGCCTCGGCGGCCCTGCCGCCGTTGCGTCTACCTCGACCAGGGCACAGATCTCCCGTCGCCAGCGCTGCCGGTAGGCGCGCTGCCGTGCGTCATGAAGGCGCAGATGCGGAGATGCATTGCCGTCAGATCGCTCCTTGCTTCGATGGTTGCTCGCCGGACACACACTGGGCAGCACTGGCTGTCACGGGTGGTGCCGGCGGAGTCTACGACCGCCGCTTCGGCCGTGTCAAGCAAACTACGTCGTTTGTCTCGGACAGCGATTTCTCGGCTCGGGTATCGTCTCCGTTCCGAGCAGGGGACCCGAATATGCAGATCGATCGCGGCCTCGTCTTCTGGGGCGTGGCCCTCATCACCGGCGGCGCCGTGGCGCTGGCCATCCAGTCCGGCGCCATCGCCGGCGAGACAGCGCGAGACGCATGGCGATACTGGCCGGTGGCGCTCATCGCCATCGGGCTGGCAGTCATCGCGGCCCGATCGCCGTTCGCCCTTGTCGCCACGCTCATTGCCGCCCTCGTCGTCGGCGGCCTCGGCGGAAGCCTCGTCTCCGGCTGGCCGAACGCCATCGGGATGGGGTGCGGCGGAGAGACGACCGATTCCGTGACGGCCGAGGGCAGCTTCGGCGCGACCGGCGACGTGAGGCTCGACTTCAACTGCGGCGAGCTGAACGTGGCGACCGCGGCCGGCAGCGGCTGGAACGTCGACATCGCGTACGCCGGCCGCGAGCCGGAGATCGCGGGCGGCGACGGCTCGCTCGAGGTCCGGACTGGTGGCGACGGATTCCCGGGCTTCACCGCCGGCCGCCAGGAGTGGGAGGTCAGCCTCCCCCTGGAAGCGACGCTCGACCTGGACATCGGGGCGAACGCGGCCTCAGCGAGCCTCGACCTCGATGACGCCGACCTGTCGTCACTCGCGATCGACGCGAACGCCGGCGACGTGCGGCTGCGCCTGCCCGGCGCATCGGTCGCCGACCTCTCGATCAGCGCGAACGCCGGGTCGATCTCGGTCGAGGCCGATGACTCGACCACGCTGTCCGGATCGATCGAGATGAATGCAGGCTCGCTCGAGCTGTGCGTTCCCGACGGGGCCAGCGTCGCGATCACGATCGAGGACGCCAACGTCACCTTCAGCCACGACCTCGGCGAGAGCGACCTCGTTCGTACCGGCGACACCTGGCGAAGCGGAGGCAGCGCCGCCGCCGACATCACCCTCGACGTTGACGGCAACGCCGCCAGCTTCTCGTTCAACCCCGACGGAGGATGCTCGTGAACCGCCGCCTGTACCGCTCCCGGACCGACAGGATCGTCGGCGGCGCCGCCGCCGGCCTCGCCGACTACATGAACACCGACCCGGCCCTCGTGCGAATCGCGTGGGCCATCCTCGTGCCGCTCACCGGCGGCGTCGCCCTGATCGCGTACGTCGCGGCGCTCATCGTCGTGCCCGAGGCACCGAGGGCCGCCGCCCGTCCACCCGCGACCGCCTCGGAGCCGGGGCCCGAAGCCGAGCCCGGGGTGGGGACCGAAGCCGGGACAGAGCCCGAACACGGATTCGGGGCAGAGTCGCCCGACCGAGACTGGTCCGATGGGCGCGCGGGGATCCTCGTCGGCATCGGCCTCGTGCTCATCGGCCTCTGGTTCCTGCTGCGCGAGTACCTGCCCGGCATCAACTGGGGCCTGATCTGGCCGCTCATCATCGTCGGCATCGGCGCCGTCATCCTCTTCGGCTCCTTGCGGCGCCGGGACTGAGGGAGGTCAGCCCCGCTCCGGGGCGGCACCCACGGTCGACGCCTCCGCGTGCCCCGCGCGGCGCTCCAGCCACGAGCGTCCCGCGACCGCGAACACGGCCGCCGCAGCCGCGACGAACATGCCCAGGACGACCTTCGCGGCGCCGAGCGTGAGCAGCTCCTCGCGCGTGCCCTGGGGCGGGTCGGGGAACTGGAAGGCGAAGTTCCACGGCGGCAGCGCGCGGGCGGCGTTGATGTACCAGTCCGGGACGGGCAGCGCGGAGCCGAGCGGGAAGATGAGGACGCCGACGACGACGACGAGCGCGAGGTAACCGATGGCCAGGTCTCGCCACGCCGGACGCCGCAGGAGCTCGTCGACGAGATACGCCACCGCGACCATCGCGAACATGACGGCCGTGAGGTAGTGGTAGGCGAAGGTCGCGCGCTCGATCCGGATCCACGGGATGAACTGGAAGGCAAACGCGGCGACGAGGAGCACGAGCGCCATCGACCGTCGCTTCCAGGCCAGGACGGCGCAGGCGGCGAGGGCCGGGATGCCGGCCCAGAACAGGATCGGGTTGCCGCCGTTGTAGATGACCGCGACCTGGTCGGCGTCGTAGCTGCCGCTGAAGAACCAGGTTGGCTTGAGGGCCAGCGGCCAGCTCCACCACGGCGAGGCGCTGTCGTGCCCCGCCTGCAGGTTGAAGTGGTAGCCGAACATCTGGGCGTGCAGCTCGTCGAGCGACCACCCGTAGCCCGGGCCGCCGCTGGCGGCCCAGTCGTGGCCGAGCATGAGGTACGGGACGTAGCTGAGCGCATAGACCGTGAGGGGGATGACGATGAGACAGGCGCCGACCCAGGACCAGGCGAAGCCCCCCATCTCGCCCGGCCGGTACCACCGCGCGTCCGAGCGCGGATCGCTCAGTGAGCGCCACGCCCGCCAGGCGAGCAGCACGCCGGTCACGGCGAGCATGAGCCACGCCGGCCAGCCGGCCTGCGCGCCGCGCGCGAGCATCCCGAAGACGTACTCGACGGCGCCGCCCGGGGTCCTCCCCTCGACCGAGTCGAAGCCGAGCACGAACGCGAGGCCGATGCCGGACAGCACGGCGGCGCTCGCCGGAATCGCCGTCGCCGCCTCCGACAGGTCGAGACGGATCGGCCGGACCCAGCTGATCGCGAGGGCGAGGGCCAGCAGGCCGGCCATGACGACGAGGAACGGCCAAGGCGCGCCGATGCCGCCGACGACCATCGCCAGGCCCACGAGCGCGACGAGCAGCAAACGGCCGAGGTCCGAGCGCGCCAGTACGAGGACAAGCAAGCCGGCCAGCGCGTAGAAGCCGACCCACTTCGTCGACGCCGCCAAACCGATGAGGACGCCGACGAGCGGCAGCGCCCACCACGCGCTGCGGGCCCAGCGTCCCGACCAGATCTGCCAGAAGACGAGGTAGGCGGCCGCGACGAAGGTCGCCACGAAGATGTCGTTCATGCTGATCCGGCTCATCACATAGCTCATCGGGTCGACGGCCACGAAGCCGGCGGCCAGCACCGCGATCCGGCGCCGCGAGAACATCGTCGCCGCCAGCAGGTAGATGAGCCCGACGAGGACGGAGCCGAAGACGACGCCGGCAACGCGCCAGGCGAAGGCGTTGCTGCCCGCGTCGAGCCGGACGAGGGTCGCCTCGCCGTCGGAGCCCACGGTGCTCACGAGCAGGCGCCCATGGTCGTCGCCTTGCCCGGTCGTCGCAGTGTCGAACGCCATGACGAGCGGCGTCCCCGGCAGCGGCGTCGCGTCGAACGCGCCGAGGCCGATCGTCCCGTCGCCACGCGCCTCGACGTGCGGCTCGAGCGTCCACGCCTGCGCCTCGGCGCCGGCGGTCACGCCGGCGACGTAGATGAGCCCGGCGCCGCGCTGCTCCCCGATGAGGCTCGGGGCCCCCGGCAGCGGCACCAGGCCGAGGACGCACGGATCGCCCGAGCAGCGGGCGTGGCTGCCGTCTGCATCGATGACCGCGATGCCGCCCGCCGTCGCTGGGTGCTCGTCCGTGGCCGCCAGCGCGCCGGTGAGGGCGAGGATCGCCTGGTCGTCGCCGCTGCCCCACACGTGCAACGGCCCGATGAGCTGGCCATCCACCGGCACGACCTCGTCGTCCGCCCGCGGCGCCAGCGTCGTCGCGTCCAGCTGGGCGACGGCGTTGCGCTCCGGGTCGGTGACGACGACCCAGTCGGGCCCGTCGGCGTCGGTCGCACGCACGTGACCGATGCCGGCGTACCGGCCATCGGCCGAGACACGGATCGCATCGGTCCCCGACTCGACGACGGCGATCCCGTCCGGTCCGCGCAGGAGGATGACGTCCGCGTCTCTCGGCACGACGATCTGGCTCACCGCCTCGAGCTCCAGCTCGATCACCGGACCGGCCGGCGGCGCACGCCCATCCGGGGAGGCGAGGAGGCCCGCGAGCTCGTACGTCTCCACGGCGCCGGCATCCGCCCGGCCGACGAGCAGGCGAGGGCCCGCGGCGTCGTACGCGAGGCTCGCGATCGGTCCTCCGGCGCTCCAGCGCGCGAGTTCCTCTCCGCTCGCGGCGTCGGAGGCCACGATCTCGGCGCTGCCGTCGGCGGTGAAGGCGACCGAGCGCTCGTGACCAACCGACGAGCGGCGCGGTGCGACGGCGATACCGGTCGCGGGCGCGTCGAGCGAGGTCGTGCCCGTGATCGAGTTCGGATCGGCG
>CAZKFP010000004.1:0-14208 GCA_964552085.1 uncultured Steroidobacteraceae bacterium | reverse complement strand
AGCAGCAGTGCCGGCAGGAAGTTGGCGACGCGCACCGCCTTGAGGTCGAGCAGGCGCAGCGCCACCCCCAGCAGGAGGATGCCGCCGGCGGCGGTGATCGCGCCGATCGTCCGATCGTCCATCACCCCGGCCAGCAGGAAGGCGCCGGCCGCGATGCCGCCCTGCACGACCAGCACCGTGATCGCCGAGAGCGCGACGCCGGCGCCTAGCGCGGCGGCGAATGCGATGCTGGCCACGCCGTCGAGCAGCGACTTCACGGCGAGGAGCTCGATTTCGCCGGTGAGCCCGTTCTGCAGCGCGCCGAGGATCGTCAGCGGGCCGACGCAGAAGACCAGGCTGGCCGTCACGAACCCGTCGGCGATGCGGCTCGGCGAGCCATCGCGCGCGAGACGGCGCTGGAACGATGCGCCCACCGCCTCGAGCCCGTCGTGGATGCGCAGCAGCTCGCCGATCGCGACGCCCAGCAGGATGGCGGCGAGGACCGCCAGGTCGTCCCCGGGCGGCACCGACGGGTCGAGGAAGAGGCGCAGGGCCATCGACAGCGCGATGACGACCGTGAAGAATCCGAGCCCGGTGGTCAGGCTCTCCCGCATCCGAGCGGGCATGCGCGACCCGACCGCTAAGCCCAGCAATGTGCCGGCCAGGACGGTGAGCATGTTGAGCAGCGTGCCGGTCAGGAACATCTGCGCGACCGCGCCGGGGGTCGAGCAGCTGCTCGACCGCTGACCGGGGCCTCGTTCTCCTCGAGCGGCGCGACGAGGCCGTCGGCACCGAGCGCGCGCAGCGTCGCCAGTGCCTGGCTGCGCGTCTGGCGTCCGCCCGCACCCACGAGGTGCTGGTCCGCGAGCGTGAGGCCGAGTCGCAACGGGAGGCCGATCGCCCGCAGCGCAGCCGTCGCTCGGCCGAAGGCAGCTCGCGCCTCGGCCGCCTCGCCGCTGAGTGCGCTCAGCGCGGCACGCAACCCCTCCTCGGTCGCCGCCGCGGTGCGGCCCCACAGCTCGAGACGCTCGATTGAATCGATCCGCTCGGCGGCGCCCGCCGCGTCGCCGAGCCGCAGGCATGACCGAACGGCGAGGGCGAGCGCGTCGTGCTTTGCCATGCCCAGCGAGGCGGAGGCGGCCTCGTCGGCCAGGCGGCGCGCGGTCTCGTGGTCGCCCGCGGCGAAGGCGACCCAGCTCCGAGCCATGGCGACCGCGCCGGTCAGCTGCTCGTCGGTATCCGGCGGAAGCGGACCCAGCTCGTCGATCGGGGCTGCCGGATCGTTGTCGCCCCGTAGCGCCGCGTAGGTGGCGCGCAGCAGCGCGAAGTCGATGCGATGCGAGGCGGCCATGCGGGTCGGCTCGATCTCGGCGATCAGCGCGACGGCCCGCTCCCAGTCGCCGGTTTCGAGCGCGGCGCTGGCAGCCACCTCGGCGAGTTGCAGCATCATGTCGCCCACCCCCATTTCCGTGGCAAGCCGGGCGCCCTCAACCGCGGTCACGAAGGTGACATGCGGGTCGTCGGCCATCGACAGCCAGGCCAGGTTGTTGCGGGCGCGCAGCTCGGTGCTGAGCTGCTCACCGGCTCGCGCCAGGTCGATCGCCTCGCGCAGGTCGGCCAGACCCTCTTGGTGGCTGCCGGCCGACCACCGCGTCGTGCCGCGCGTGACCAGCACGTCGGTGGCGATCGGCCCGAGGTCGAGCGCCCGGGCGTCATCGAGCGCGCGCTGCGCCCAGGCCAACGCGTCGTCGTATGCGCCGCGCAGCATCTGGGCGCGCGCCAGCTGTGCGGCCAGCTCGGCGGTCGCCGGGTCGGGCGCCTGCCGGTCGATCGCACTGGTCGCCCGTTCGAGCTCGGCGAGCGCCGAGTCGTTGCGCTGGAGCTGAAGCAGGAGGCTGGCGAGCTGCGCGGTCGCGCGGACAGCGACCGTCGTATCGCCGGCGCTGGCGGTATGCGCGATGAGCTCGCGCAGGTGCGCCTCGGCGCTCTCGAACCGCGCCGCCAGCCGGGCAGAGGCGGCGGCCTCGGCGAGCAGATCGGTCCTCTCGTCGTCGGTCCCGGCCAGGGCCAGGGCCTGCTCGAAGTGGTCGGCGGCGCGCTCCGGGCTGTGCAGGACCAGTGCGCGGCGACCGGCGCGCGCGAGCGTGTCGCGGGCGCGCCCGGCGGTGGTGGCCGCGTCCGCATGCGACGGCTCGGCCTGGTGCGCCTGGACGAGGTGGCCGGCCAGCGCCTCGACCAGCTCCTCGTCGCCGAGCGAGTCGAGGTAGCGCGCCGCGGCGAGGTGCAGGGCGCGTCGCTCCCGTCGCGAGAGCGTTCGGTAGGCCACCTCGCGGACGACGTCCTGCACGAAGCTGATCTGCCCGCGACCCGGCGAGCCCGGGTCGTCGTCGACGCTGACGAGATCCCGCCGCAGCAGCACGTCGAGGCGGGGACGCAGCCCGTGGAGGTCGACCCCGGTCACCGCCGCCAGCGCATCGGGGTGGAACCGCCGGCCGAGCACCGCTCCGGTCAGCAGCAGCGATCGGTCCGGCGGTGACAGCGTGTCGATGCGTGCGGCGACCAGCGCGTGGAGCGAGGCAGGCAGCTCCAACACCCCGGGAGGCTCGACCAGCCGATAGCCGTCGCCGGTGTCGAGCATGCCGCGGTCGAGCAGCATGCGGACCATCTCGACCGCGTAGAGCGGGATCCCCTCGGCGCGCTGGACGATCCGTCGCACGAGGGACGGTGTCAGCGCCGGGTCCAGCTCGCGAAGGAGTCGCCCGATCGCCTCGTCCGGCAGGCGATCGAGATGGAGCCCGGTGAACGAGCGCGTGCCGGCGCCCCACGTCGGACGCTGGTCGAGCAGCTCGGGACGCGCCAGCGTGACGATCAGGATCGGATGGTGGTGCGCCCACTCTGCCAGGTGCTCGATGAAGTCGACCACGCCCGGATCGGCCCACTGGAGGTCCTCGAAGACGAGCACGGTCGGCGCGAGCTCGGCGACGCGCTCGAAGAAGCGCCGCCAGGCCGCGAACAGCTCGTCGCGGTCGAAGGTCGCGTCGACCATCGGCTCGAGGAGGATCGCCAGGCGCGGCGCAAGCCAGGCCCGCTCTGCCTCGTCGGCGACGAGCTCGGCCAGCGCGAACTCCAGCTTGCGTCGGGCGACCTCGGAGACCTCGCCCTCCGCGATGCGCGTGCGGCGGCGCAGCATCTCGGCCAGCGGGGCGAAGGTGATGCCGTCCCCGTACGCCGGGGCCCGGCCGGTGTGCCAGGCGACCGGCTGGTCGATGTCGTCGAGATGGCGCCCGAACTCCCACGCCAGCCGGCTCTTGCCGATCCCGGCGATGCCGAGCACCGAGACCAGCCGGCTGCGGCCGTCGCGCGTCGTGGCGTCGAAGTGGGCGATCAGGGTCGCCAGCTCGGCTTCGCGGCCGAGGAACGGCCCTGGGTGGCCGGCGCCTGCCCGGTCATCACCGGCCAGGCCCACCACGCGCCAGGTGCCGACGCTGGCCGTCTTGCCCTTGAGCAGCGGGCGGCCGGCAGGCGCGTAGTCGACCGCCGCGCCGGCGGCGCGGCGCGTCGCATCGGTCACCAGCACGCCGCCGGCAGGCGCGACGCTTTCGAGCCGGGCGGCGGTGTTGACCAGGTCGCCGGAGACCATCCCCTGCCCCTCGGCGCCGAGCGTGACCGCCACCTCGCCGGTGGCCACTGCCGCCCGGGCGGCCAGGCGTCGCTCGAATGCGATGCCGCCGATGCCGCGCACCGCTCCGACGATCTCGAGCGCGGCGCGCACCGCACGCTCGGCGTCGTCCTCGTGGGCGATCGGTGCGCCCCAGACGGCCATCACCGCGTCGCCGATGAACTTCTCCACCACCCCGCCGTACCGGGCCACCACCGAGCGCGCAGCCTCGAAGTAGCGCGCCTGGATCTCGCGCACGTCCTCCGGGTCCATCGTCTCGGCCAGGGCCGTGAAGCTGACCAGATCGCAGAAGAGGACCGACACCACGCGTCGTTCGGCGGCGGGCTGTCGCTCGGCGATTTCCGACGGGCTGGCCGGCGCGACGCCAGCCAGCGAGGCACCGCACGAGACGCAGAACCGGTGGGCCGGTCCGATGCCGGCGCCGCAGCGCGGACAGCGGGGGCCGAGCTGCCGGCCGCACGAGGCGCAGAACTGGGCGCCTGACGGGTTCTCGAACGTGCAGCCCGGGCAGTTCATGCCGGTCACCGCCCGGCGCCGGCTTCAGCCGGCGCTAGCCGGAATCCTTGTACGTCACGGTGCCGACCTGGTCGCCGGTCGCGTCGACGACGGTCATCGTGTAGATGACCTTGCGCTTCAGCGTCGCCTCGTGGTTGATGATGAACGACGACACCCGGGATTTCTCATGCACGCTCTCGAGCGGCTCCGGGCTCACCGGGACCGGCTTGCCGTTCCGCTTCCAGGTCTCACCAAGCATCCATGAGCGTGGGTCGAGGAAAAAGCTCAGCGCCTCGGGTGAGCCGCTCTTGAACTTCGTCAGGTAGATGCGCATCGGAGGTCGTGGCCATCCCGGGATGCGGACGGGGAGCTCCACCGGTCTGTTGAAACTGTCGGGGTCATGACCCTTGTATGGGTCGTCGGGCGGCCTCTGTTTCTTCGACATCGAATCCACCTTTCCCGGCGAAATGCAAGCGTGGATTCTACGCCGGACCGGACCCGGTGCCTACCCACAACGCTCGACTGAACGCGGCACCAGCACCGATCGGGACTCGGACCACCATCGGCATACGTACGGCACCGGGCACTCCGCCTGCTAGCATCGACGGCGATGACGCCCAGCACACCGATGCGCGCGCGCATGGCGCCGAGCCCGACCGGGCCGCTCCATATCGGGACCGCGCGCACGAGCCTCTACAACTACCTGGCCGCGCGCCACGACGGGGGAACGTACGTGCTGCGTATCGAGGACACCGACACGACGCGCAGCACCGTCGAGTTCGAGCGCGACATCATCGACAACCTGCACTGGCTGGGGATCAGCTGGGACGAGGGCCCGCAGGTGGCCGGTGGCGAGGACGTCGGCCCGTACGCGCCGTATCGACAGAGCGAGCGTGCGGAGCTCTACGCTCGCGAGGCCGAACGGCTGCTCGAGTCGGGGGCGGCGTATCGGTGCTGGTGCACGCCCGAGGAGCTCGAGGCGGTCCGCAGGGAGCAGGAGGCGGCGAAGCAGCCGCCGCGCTACAACCGGCGCTGCCTGAACCTGACCGATGCCGAGCGGGCGGCCTTCGAGGCGGAGGGCCGCGCACCGGTCATCCGATTCGGGGTCACGCCGGAGACGATCCGCTTCGACGACCTCGTCCGCGGCGAGGTCGAGTTCGACAATGCGCTGCTCGGCGACTTCGTGATCGTCCGCAACGACGGGACGCCGCTCTACCATTTCGTCGTCGTGGTCGACGACGAGGCGATGGCGATCACCGACGTCATCCGCGGGGAGGACCACCTGAGCAACACGCCGAAGCACATCGCGCTCATCCGCGCGCTCGGTTACCGCGAGCCGCGCTTCGGGCATATCCCGCTCATCCTCAACGCCGACCGCAGCAAGATGAGCAAGCGGAAGTCACAGACCTCGATCACCGCCTATCGGGAGGAGGGCTATCTGCCCGAGGCGTTCGTCAACTTCCTCGCCTTCCTCGGCTGGTCGCCGGGCACCGAGGAGGAGATCTTCACCATCGACGAGCTCGCGAAGCGCTTCGAGATCGGCAAGGTCCATCACGGCGGGGCCATCTTCGACCGCGATCGCCTCGATCACCTGAACGGCGTGTACATCCGTGCCATGAGTGACGAGCAGCTCGCCCTCCGCCTGCGCGATCGGATCCCGGAGGAGATCGGCGACGAGGACCTGATGCGCATGGTGCCCCTCGTCAAGGAGCGTCTCGTGAAGCTGGGCGACGTCAGCGGCCTGCTCGGCTTCGTGTGGGAGCCCGACGAGGTCGTGGCCAGCTGGTACGCGCCGGAGCTGCTGTTCCCGAAGCGGGGTGGGGCGGAGGAGGCGCGCGCCGCGCTGCTCGGGGGGCGGGGGGCGATCGCCGAGCTGCACGATGCCGACTTCAGCGCCGACCTGGTCGAGCAGCGCTGCCGCGAGGCCGCCGAGGCGGCCGGGATGAAGGCCGGCGACTTCTTCGGGCCGATCCGCGTGGCCGTCACCGGTCGCACGGTCTCGCCGCCGCTCTTCGACTCGCTCGAGCTGCTCGGGCGCGAGCGTTCCGTCGCGCGCATCGACGACGCGCTCGCGAAGCTCGCGCCGGTCACCGCGGCATGACCGACGAGACGCCCGGAGCCATGGCGCCACGGCTCGACCAGCTCATCGACTCCGAGCTGCTCGTCCCGATCCGCTCCTCGTCCGGCGAGATGCCCGATACCGACGCGCTGTCGGTCGACGCCTACCGCCATGCGACCGACGAGGAGGGCGGGCGCTTCATCGCGGCCTTCACGACGCCGGACCTGCTGCGCGACTACGGGCCGCCCGGCAGCGACCACGTGCGCGTCGGCGCTCGCGATCTGTTCGAGCGCGCCGATGCGGCCCAGGAGCGGATCGTCATCGATCCGGGAGCCGCGACCCAGGTCGAGATCGCCGCCGGCGTGCTGCCGTTCCTCGCGGCCGGGATCGACCCGAACCGGCCCGATGCGCTCCGTGCGCGAAGGCCGCTGGGCGAGATGCCTCCGCTCGAGGTGCCGGAGCAGATCCCGGAACCGTTCGGGCGCGAGCTGCGCGCCGCGCTCGACGACCTGGCGCAGGTCGAGCGCGCCTGGCTGCTGCGGGCCGGCACGGGGTGGACCGCCGGCGTCCAGCTCGTGCCCGATGCCGTGCTCGGCGATTTCGACGCCGTGCGCAACCGCCTCCACGCGGTCGCCGCCGAGCACCTCGGTTCGCGGCGCATGATGGCCGTCACCGACCTGCGTGCCGCGGCGCTGCGCGAGATGTACGACGCCACGGCCGCCCCGTTCTTCGTCCGCGGCACGGAACAGAAGGGCTTCCTCGGGCGCATTCTCGGTCGCTGACGGTAGTCGGCGCCGACGGGGCGGACCTTACCCGGGCACGAGCACGATGCGTCCCTTCGCGTCACCCGCACGCAGCCGGGCGTGGGCGGCCGAGACATCGCGCAGCGGCATCGGCTCGACCTCCCAGCGCAGGCGCCCCCGCGCGGCCAGCCTGACGACCTCGCGCAGGTCGTCGCGCGATCCCCACGCGACCGTGGTCAGCCACGACTCGACCGGTGGGCCGTCGAACCCGAAGCTGAGGTGTCCGCCCGCCTCGCCGACGAGGACGACGAGACCGTCCGGCGCGACGACGGCGCGCGCGTGCGCCAGGGTCTGGTCGTTCCCGACGATGTCGAAGACCACGTCGGCGGGGCCGCCCAGCGCCCGGAGGGCCATCTGCGGATCGCCGTCAAGGAGCGCGATGTCGGCACCCAGCGCCGAGGCCTGCTCCAGGCGTGCCGGGTCGAGCTCGCGCACCGCGATGACGAGGTCGCCTCCACCGGTCCCGAGTCGCAGGTGCTGGAGCACGAAGCGGCCGAGCCCGCCGCAGCCGATGAGCAGGACACGCGCGCCGGGCAGGAGCCACGGCTCGGCGCGGCGCACGGCGCGGTAGGACGTGACGCCGGCATCGGCCAGCGGAGCGGCCCGAACCGGGTCAAGCCGGCCCAGCGTCACGAGGTGGCGCGGATGCGGGACGAGCATCGCCTCCGCGTAGCCGCCATCCGCCTGGAAGCCGGGCGAGCGCGAGTCGGCGCAGCGCTGCTCGGCCCCGGCGGTGCACTCGCGGCACGTCCCGCAGCCCCAGCCGCCGAATACGATGACCGGATCGCCGACGGCCTGACGCGCCTGGCGCAGGAGCGACGTGGCCTCGGGACCGATGGCGTCGATGAAGCCGGCGACTTCGTGCCCGAGCGTCAACGGCAGCTCGACGCGCGGCTGCGTCCCGTCGACGATGTGCAGGTCGCTGTGGCACACGCCGCAGCCGGCGACCCGGATGCGGACCTCGGTGCCGCTCGGCTCGGGGAGCGGCACGTCCTCGAGGCGCAGCTCCTCGCCGGCAGCGTGCAGCCTGGCGGCGAGCATCCGGTGCGAGCCTAGCCGGAGGTGGAGGCGTCCTCGGTCGCGGCCGGGATCGGCCCCGAGAGGGCGCTGACGACCTGGTCGACGAGCGAGTCGGGCTCTACCGGGTCGATGACGGCGCGGATGTTCCCGTCGCGCTCGACGGCCACTGCCACCGGCCTTGCGACGTTGACGTTCTCCCCATCGGCGGCCGTTTCGATGCCGAGCAGCTCGACCGCCGAGCGGCGCTCGTCGCTGAAGAGGAGGAAGGGGAGTCCCTGGGCGTCCACGAACTCGGTCTGCTGCTGCTCGGAGTCGGTGCTGATGCCGACGACCGCAATGCCGGCCTCGCGCAGCCGGTCGTGCCCGGCCACGAGCGCCTCGATCGCCTTCAGGCCGCGTCGGCGGGCCGCGCCCTTGAGGGTTGGCGCGCCGAAGAAGAGGAAGGCCGCGGGCTGCCTGGTGACGAAGCTGCGCAGGTTGAGGAGGTACCCGTCGGTGGCGCGCAGCCCGACCGATGGCAGCGGATCGCCGATGCCAACCTTCATGCCCATGGGCCGGATTGTAGGGCCGTGCGCCGGCCCCCGCCCGAAGCTCAGTCCGCGAGCGGCCGGTACGACGGCGTTCCTGCAGCGCCGCGCCTGTCGCGCGGGCGCCCGTGGCTATCCTGCTGCGGTGCAGACGATGGCGCTCCCCGCCGCGGCGCGCGTCGCGATCCTCGCCTGGTTCGACGCCGGGAGCCGCGACGTTCCACTCCGCGGCGTGCGCGACCCGTACGCGATCCTCGTGTCGGAGATCATGGCACAGCAGACGCAGATCGGACGAGCGTCGGCGACGTGGGCTTCGTTCATCGCTCGGTTCCCGACCGTGGACGCGCTTGCCCGGGCCGCTCCGGCGGCGGTCATCCGCGAATGGCGCGGCCTCGGGTACAACCGCCGCGCGCTCAACCTCCATCGCGCCGCGTGGCTCATCCTGACTGAGCATGGCGGGCGGGTCCCGAGCGAGCCCGGTGCCCTCGAGCGGCTTCCCGGAATCGGTCCCTATACGGCGCGGGCCGTGGCTGCCTTTGCATTCGGCCGAGCCGTCGGGCCGGTGGACACAAATGTCCGAAGGGTGCTCGGGCGGATCGTCGGTGGGAGGCGACAACCGGTTGCCCGGGACCTGCAGGCCCTCGCCGACGACGCCGTGCCACACGCGCGTCCCGCCGACTGGACCCACGCTCTCATGGACCTGGGTGCCACGATCTGCCGGCCCGCGCGGCCACGCTGCGGCGAGTGCCCCGTCCGGCGCTGGTGCCGGTTCGCGGCGACGGAGGCCGTCGCGCCGGTCGTCGTTTCGGCCGCTCGACGACCGTCGTTCACGACGACGTCCCGATGGCTTCGCGGGCGCCTGCTCGACCGGCTGCGCGACGCGCCCGACGAGGCCTGGGTCCAGCTCGCCGGCCCGCTCGGCGTGCACGATGCCGACGCGATCGATCGGGCGCTGCGTGTCATGGCCGGCGATGGCCTGGTGGAGCGAGATCCCTCCGAACCCCTCCGCGCACGCCTGCCGGTTGCCTGAGCGGTGCGCTAGGGTTGCGCCACGATGAGCTATCGATTGCTGTGCCTGGACGCCGGGTTCACGCTCCTTTCGCCCCGCCGCACGCTGGCCGACGCCCTCACGGGCGTGCTCGCGGCGGATGGCCATGCGGTCACCGAGGACGAGATGCACGCCGCCTGGGAGGAGGCCGACCGCTGGTTCTGGGACGAGTACCACCGCCCCGGCAACGACACGTGGACGGACGACGCGCGGATCGACGAGTACTGGCGCAGCTACCACAGCGTCATGCTCGGCCGCCTCGGCGTCGAAGCCCGCCGCGAGGTGCTCGATCGCATCCTGGCGAGCCAGTTCGCGTCCGACTCCTGGGAGCCGTACGCCGACGTGGAGCCGATGCTGCGCGCGGTTCGCGAGATTGACGACGTGCGCATCGGCATCGTGAGCGACTGGGGATCGAACCTGCGCGGCATCCTGGCCGAGCTCGAGCTGGATCGGTATCTCGACTTCGTCCTGCCCTCGGGGGCCGTGGGCGTCGCCAAGCCGAGCCCGGCCTTCTACCGCATGGCCCTCGAGAAGGCCGGCGTGCGGCCGCATGAGGCGATCATGGTGGGCGACTCGTACCGAGCCGACGTCCGGGGGGCGTGGGGTGCGGGCATGGATGCGGCCTGGCTGGACCGGCACGAGGGCATGAACATCACCCCGGCCGGTGAGCCGATGCCGACCGACGTGCGTCGCATCCGATCGCTCGACGAGGTGCCGGGCATCGTGCGCGAGGGGGGACCCCTGCCGCGCGGCGAGGGCGTGGCGGCCGATCCGGCCGCATCGGCCTGAGGCGGTCGTGCCCGGCCAGCCCTCGGAAGTCGTCGTCGACAAGTTCGGCGGCTCGGTCCTGCGGCGACCCGAGGACATTGCCGCGGCCGTCGCCGTCGTCGAACGGCAGCGGGCGGCCGGCCTTCGGCCGGTGGTCGTGGTCAGCGCTTTCGAGGGCGTCACCGACACGATCCTCGCCTCGGCGGGCGTCCTGCTGCCCGACGGCGGCGCGCTGCTCCGGGCGCCGGCGCAGGACCCCGACTCCGGCCTGGCGCGCGAAACCGACCGCGCCCTGGCCACCGGCGAGGCGCTCTCGGCCGCGCTCTTTGCCCTCGGCCTCCAGTCACGCGGCATCCCGGCCCGATCGTTCTCCGGGGCGGAGGCCGGGATACGGACCGCCGCCGCGCACCTCGGCGCGGAGGTGCGTCGCGTCCTGTCCCGCCCGCTGCGTGCCGCACTGGCGGAGGGCCTCGTGCCGGTCGTCGCGGGATTCCAGGGGATCGGCACGCACGGCGAGCTCACGACGCTCGGCCGCGGCGGGACCGACCTCTCGGCGGTGGCCCTGGCGGTCGCGCTTCGCGCCGCGCGCTGCGAGCTCTTCAAGGACGTGGGTGGCGTGCTCGACGCCGACCCGCACCTCGTCCCGGACGCGCGGTTCCTGCCGACCGTTGACGCCCTCCAGCTCGAGCTGCTCGCCCAGATGGGTGCCGAGGTGGTTCACCCGGTCGCCGTGCGCCGCGCCCGTCGAGGGCGTCTCCACCTCGTTGTCCGCGCGCTCGACGACGACGCGCCGCAGACCGTCGTGCGCCCCGCCGCCGGGCGCGACGAGCCCGGCGTCCTCATGCTCGCGGTCGACCGCAAGGAGCGGATGGCGCGCATCAGCCTCGTCGGTCCCGCCGCGCTGACCCCGGAGCTGCTGCCGCTGCCGGCCCACGGGGAGGGCTCGTTCGATGAGGGCGGCATGCGCGTCGTGTGGGCCGAGGTGCCGCTGGCCTCGGCGGCCTCGGCGGCCCAGGCGGTGCACGCTTCCTTCATGCGCGGACATCCGATCTGACGGACGGGTCGTCCGTCCGCAAGCCGGGCGCCGCCGGCCACCGGGGGCGCGGCACCGGATGTACGGGATGGATGAGCCGACGCCCACCCAACCCGCCCGGTTCAGCGGCGGAGCGCGCTCCGCGCCGCGACGAGGGCGATGGTCGCGCCACTGAGGAGGACCAGGCCCGCGAGGAGCAGCCCGGAGACCGACGGAACGGTCAGTGCCGTGTTCGGCAGCGTCCCGACGCTCGGACCGCCGGTCCCGCCGGCCGTGTCCTCGCGAGGGGCTTCGCTCGGGCTCGACGAACTACCTTCGACGCCCCCACCCGGCGGATTCGACGGAGGGGTGCTCGGAGGGGTGCTCGGAGGGGTGCTCGGAGGGGTGCTCGGCGGGACGACGTTCGTCTGGCACGGCCCGACCCAGAAGACCTTGTGCTTCTTGTCCGCGCCCTGCGAGCCATCCGCGTTGACGGTCAGCTTGACGTGGTAGCCCTGCTGCGCGTGGACGGGGTAGGCGCTGAGCGCCTGGGTCAGGTCGTACTCCGCCGACGCGTCCCAGCCAGCCTCGCTCCCGCCGCCGCTGTTGTCGTCGTGTCCGATGAAGACGCTGTCGGTCAGGAGGATGCCCCGGCCGGTCGGAGGCTGCGCCTCGAATGTGACGTCCGCCCACAGGTCCCCCTCGTCGAAGCCGTAGAAGTCGACCTCGAACCGGCAGCCGACGTGTGGCTCGTTGTTCGGATGATTGTCGAACGGCAGCCCGTCGATCTTGACGGTGCCGTTGTTCCCCGGCGGGTTCTTCTTGGCCGCCACCGGCGCCGCGGCGACGAGGGCCAGCAGCATCGACAGGGTGATGATGACGAGAGGGGCGGATCGTCGGAGAGAGAGATGCATGTCGGCCTCCGTGTTGTGCGGCCGACCGGTAGCCGGCGGCTCGTCTCCGAACGTAGCCGAAGGTCCCAGCGGTGGGTAGTACCTTCGGTGGTGCGGTGACCGAAGGTCCGTTTCAGTGCTTGGCGGTGCGGTGAGCGGCCCGTTGCGCCCTCGCACCGGAATTCTCAGCCCGCGACGGCCTCATGGTCGGCCGCCACGGCCCTCGGCCGGAGCTGAAGGAGCACGGCGGCGACGAGGATCAGCGCGCCGCCGATGAGTTGAACGACGGTCGGCTGCTCCGCCAGCAGCCACGCCGCGAGGAGCACGCCGACGACCGGCTCGAGCATCGCCAGGATCGCCGCGCGAGAGGGTCCGAGCATGCGGATGCCGGTGATGTACGCGACCGTCGGCACGCCGGCTCCGATGATGCCGGCCATGAGGACGGGCCACAGGGCCTGGACCGATGCGACCGGCGCCGCCAACGCTGCGACCGAGCCGGAGACTGCGGCGACGACCAGGTACACGACGAGCGCGCCGCTCATCGTCAGCGCCGCGGCCTGGGGCCCGGGAACGTGCGAGAACCCGTGGCGTGCCGCGAGGACGTAGAAGGCCTGCGCGATGCCGCCGACGAACGCCAGGCCGATGCCCAGGGCATCCACCCTGCCGATACCCCCGGCGGTCCCCGCCAGCACCAGGACGAGCCCGGTGAGCGAGACGGCGAGTGCTGTCCAGCGCAGCCGGTCGATGCGCTCCCCGAACCAGGCGACCGAGATCACCGCGACGAGCGCCGGGTACAGGTAGAAGACGAGCAGGGCCAGCGCGATGCTGATCCGGGTGAAGGCGACGAACACGCTGAAGTTCAGGATCGCGTTCGCCGCCGCGGCGCCCATCATGAAGCGCCGGTCGCGCGGCGGGACATCGCGGAGCCTGACGGGTCGCGCGATCCCGGCTGCCAGTCGGGCGCCGATGAAGATGGTCATGACCGTCGCGCCGAGTGCCGCGCGCCACGTCACGAGGGTCAGAGAGTCGACGCCGGCGTCGTCGGCGAAGCGGCTCAGCGGGCCGAGCGTCGCGAAGCAGACTGCCGCCAGGACGATCAGGCCCGCGCCCGCCAGGTCGGCCCGCGGCGCGGGCGGTCGCCCGGTCATCGAGCCGCGACCGGCTCCTGCTCGCCCTCCGCTGCGGCCAGCTCGGCCGCGAGGCGCTCGCGTTCCGCGGCCAGGGCACCGGAGCCGTCACGCAGGGCGTTGTGCCGATCGACCAGCTTGCGGACGAGCGAGGCATCCGCGTAGGTCGCGGGGTCGGCCAACCGCTCGGTCAGCTCCGCCAGGTCTCGCTCGGCCGCATCGGCGTCGTTCTCCGCCTTTGCCAGGGCCGCGCGCAGGTCACGCGTCCGCCGGTGGCGCGCGTTGCGCTCGTCCGCTTCCCGGCGCCGGCGGTCTGCGGCGGCCTTCGCCGACTCACGGGGCTTCGGCGCCGCCACCACCACCCCGCGCGGCGTGGCGCTCGCCCCCTCGACCGCGCCGCGGGTCTCGATGTCGACCCCACGCTTGGCGGCGTAGTACTCGAAGTCGCCGGGGTAGACCGTCGCGCTGCCGTCGTTGACCTCGACGATCGTGTTGGCGACGCTGCGGATCAGGTATCGGTCGTGGGTGATCAGCACGATCGTGCCGGAGAACGCGTTCAGCGCGTCCTCGAGCACGTCGCGTGACTGGATGTCGAGATGGTTCGTCGGCTCGTCCAGGCAGAGGAGGTTGGCGGGATCGGCCAGGAGCTTGGCCAGCGCCAGCCGCGTCTGCTCGCCGCCGGAGAGGACGCCGACCTGCTTCTCGACGCTGCGCCCGCCGAACAGGAAAGCGCCGAGCAGCTTGCGCATGTCCGTGGTCGACATCATCGGTGCTGCGTCGTTCAGCTCGTTGAAGACG
>CAZKFP010000003.1:0-2834 GCA_964552085.1 uncultured Steroidobacteraceae bacterium | reverse complement strand
GATCGACTTCTCGCTGACCGATGCGCAGCGCGAGGTGCAGCGCACGGCGCGCGCCTTCGCGGAGCGCGAGATCCTTCCTCGCGTCCAGGAGCTGGATGCCACGGCGACCTACGATCGCTCGATCTACGAGAAGATGGGCGCCGCCGGCCTCCTCGGGCTGCCGATCCCCGAGCAGTACGGTGGCGCCGGCATGGATTACATCGCCTTCGCGCTGCTGTGCGAGGAGATGGAGCGCGCCGACACGGCGTTCCGGGTCATCCTCTCGGTCCACACCGGGCTGAACTCGCTCACCCTCCTGCAGTGGGGGAGCGAGGAGCAGAGGCAGCGGTACCTCGTCCCGCAGGCGCGTGGCGAGAAGCTCGCGACGTTCGGCCTCACCGAGCCGGGCGTCGGCTCCGACGCCGCCAACCTTGTCACGACCGCGCGGCGCGACGGCGATCGGTACATCCTCAACGGCAGCAAGATCTGGATCAGCCTCGGCGACACCGCGGATCACGTCCTCGTCTTCGCGAACGTCGATCGGACGAAGGGGCACCGGGGGATCACCGCCTTCATCGTCGAGCGCTCGTTCCCCGGGTTCAGCAGCGAGTCGCTGCACGGCAAGCTCGGCGTGCGCGCCGGGAACACCGGCATCCTCACCTTCAGCGACTGCGAGGTGCCCGCGGCGAATCGTGTCGGCGAGGAGGGCGAGGGCTTCACGATCGCGATGAGCGCCATCGACCAGGGGCGCTACACCGTGGCGGCGGGCAGCGTCGGGCTGGCCCAGGCGTGCCTCGATGCATCGGTCAAGTACGCGCACGAGCGCCAGGCGTTCGGCTCGGAGATCGGACAGCACCAGCTCGTGAAGCAGATGATCGCGAAGATGCATGCCGGGATCGAGGCCGGACGGCTGCTCGTCTGGAAGGCCGGCTGGAAGAAGAACCGTGGCGAGCGGAACACGCGCGAGACCGGCCTCGCGAAGTGGTTCTGCACCGATCACGCCGTGGCCTCGGCGCTCGACGCGATCCAGGTCCATGGCGCGTACGGGTACTCGAACGAGTACCCGGTCGAGCGCTACCTGCGCAACAGCAAGGGCTCGGTCATCTACGAGGGCACGAGCCAGATTCACACCCTCATGCAGGCCGACTACCTGCTCGGCTACCGGCGGGACAAGCCGCTGCGCATGCCGCAGCCGGCGTATGAAGGCGAGATGTAGCTAGTCCCCGGCCGGGCGCAGGAGCAGCCGCTCGACGGTTGCCGCGACGATCGCGTCGTGCGACCACGCGATCGGGACGCCCTCGCCGCGCTCCCAGAGGGCGAGCAGGTCGGCGTACCGCGGCGAGAGGGGATTGCCCGATTGCCCGCCGGCGAGCACGTAGCGGCTCCGCTCCACGTCGCCGAGGTCGATGACGGTCCGCTGGTTCGCGATCGCTGCGGGATTGGCAGTCGGATCGAGCGGCCTGACGCCCGCCTGGGCCACCGTGTTCGCGTCGCCGCCGAGCGGGTACGGGCCGAGGTTGAAGAGCCGGTCGAACGGCGCCCGCCCGCCGAGCGGATGGAGCAGCCGGAGGGGTCTGAGCCTGCCCCACGACCAGCCGAGCGGGTCGGCGCCGGCCGTTGTCCGCAGCGTCTCGACGGCCGAGCCCAGGGCGGCGGCGATCTCCGCGGCATGGTCGCCGGCGCGCAGCGTCGCGACCAGCTGGCTCAGCGATCGGGCCCCGAACGAGGTTCGCGGCGTCGCCTCGCCGGACCCCGCCCCGAGAGACCAGCGCCACGACGTCGGCGCGCCGCGCCGGGCCAGCGCGCTCGCCAGCTCGGCGACGAACAGCTCATAGACCGATGCGGCCGCCGAGTCGGCCGCGACGAGGCCGTCCCACGCCTCGAGCAGCTCGCGCGCCGTTCGAGCGCGGTCGTCGGCGACCGGTGCCGCGAGGACGATCTCGCGCAGGTCGCGCCAGGGGACCGCGCGCACGTCCGTCTGCAGCTCCGCCGACATCGCGACGTCCCAGTCGTCGGGGGCGGCCAGCGCCTCGACGAGGCGCGCGGCGCGGTAGCCGTCGAGCCAGTCGACGCCGAGGAACGGTGCCGCCGCGGTGTCGGCGCGCGGGGCGTTGTTCGCACTGGCGACGAAGCCGGCGTCCGGATCGACGCACCACGGCATGTCGTCGAAGGGCAGGTGATCGGCCTCCCATCCCGCCGACCAGGCGGGCGTCGGGAGCGTGCCGTTGCCCGTGCGCCGGCGCGGCAGCGTGCCGACGAGCTGCCAGCCGATCTGCCCGCCGGCGCCGGCAACGACGAGGTTCAGGGCTGGACCCGGCCAGGCCCGAAAGACCTCGCGGACGTCGCCGATCTCGCGGGCGCGGTGGATGCCGAAGAAGCCGCGGACCGGCGCCGGCTCGAGCCAGGTGGCTCGCAGCGAGAGCGCGGCCGAGACGCCGTCGAGGAGCGGCGTGACGATCGGGCCGCGTGCCGTGACGAGTACATCCTCGACGACCGGCGCGCCACCCCGGACCCCGATCTCCTCGCGGATGCGCTCGACGGGCTCGGGGCCGTCAGGCCCCCGTGCCATCCCGGAATCGGGATCGAGCTCCTCCCAGAACAGGTCGGCGGCGTCGGCGCAGCCCGCGGTGAGCCCCCAGGCGAGGTGACCGTTGTGCCCGGTCGGGAAGGCCGGACCGCCGATGAAGGAGGCGCCCGCGACCGCCCAATCGGGCGTCTTCAGGTGGGCGAGGTACCAGGGCGCCGGCACGGAAGGCGCGAGGTGCGGGTCGTTGGCCAGGATCGGCGCGCCGCCGGCCGTGCGGGACCCGGCGACGGCCCACGCGTTCGACGCCCCACCGCCGCCGACGACCTCG
>CAZKFP010000002.1:0-5989 GCA_964552085.1 uncultured Steroidobacteraceae bacterium | reverse complement strand
CCGAGCCGGAGCTGGCCGAGGTCGCACCCGAGGCGGAGCCCGAGCCGGTGCTGGCCGAGGTCGCACCCGAGCCGGAGCCCGAGCCGTTCGTCGTCCAGATGCCGCAGCAGGTCCAGGTGCCGCCGGTCGAGACGGAGCGGGTCGCCGCCCAGGCCGAGGACCCGGCCCTCGCCGCTCGCCGCGCCCAGCTCGATGACCTCGGACTCAGCCCGACGGCGGAGACGGAGGCGCCAGCACCGGAAGTCCTGCCCTATCGCTCGCGAGGCGCCGCCATCCCCCCGCAGGAGCTTGCAGCGCAGGCCGGCGCCCGTGGTGCGACCTTCTGGGAGGCGTCGGCACGCGAGGTGGCCGCAGCCGGTGGCAACTTCGGCCTCCAGAACTGCGGTCAGTGCGGGCTCTCGCTCTCGGCCAACGCTCGATTCTGTCGGCGCTGCGGCACGCGCCAGGCGCGCTCCGCCTAACTCGACCAGCCGGGATCAGCTGCCGGGGGCCTCGCTCTTCTTCGTCGCCCCGGCATCGGTCGACGTGGAAGCCGACTTCGTGCCCGCATCGGTCTTCGACGATTCCCCGCCCTCGCTGCTCCCACCCCCGTCAGCCCTGGCGCTGCTCGGCGCGGTCGAGCTCGAGCGCGCCGCCCGCGAGTCGTTCCGATAGAACCCCGGACCCTTGAAGATGATGCCGGCGGGGAAGAGAACGCGACGCAGATCCCCGCCGCAGAGGTCGCATGACGCAGGACCCTCCTCGAGCATCGAGTGGATCACTTCGGTCACGGCGCCGCATGCGCGGCACTGGTAGTCGTAGGTGGGCACGGCGCGCGCATCATGGCAAAGGCGACCGGCTCACGCAACGGCGAGAGGTCTCTCGCAGGTCAGGCGTGTGAGGTGCGAGTCCCGAAGCGAGTCCACCATCGGCCTGCGCTGCGCTCGGCCGCGGCCGGGCTCGAGGAGGCCGGCTGCGAGATGAGACGCGCGACGCCGTGCAGGTCGTCCGCGATCTTCTCGCGCGGGAACTTGAGCACGATCGGCAGGCCCTCGTTCGACGCCATGACGGCCCTCGGCCCATTGCTCACGATGGTCGCTGCGATCGGGAGGCCGAGGGCGCTTGCCATGGCCGCCATGCCGATCCCGTGATTCGCCCGGTTGACGATGACCCGGATGACGTTGCCGAGGCCGAGCTCGCGAGCGAGCTCGAGGAACTGGGAGCTGTTTCGCATCGAGCCGACTTCCGGCGTGACCACGAGGAAGATCTCGTTCGCGACGGCGAGCATGGCCATCGTCCGGTCGTCGTATCCGGGATGGTTGTCGACGATGACGTACGAGTGATGGTTGCGCGCCCAGCGGAGCGCCGCCAGCAGCAGATCGACGCCGACGCGCTCCGAATCACCGGGCTCGGTGCCCCAGCTCAGGACCTTGACGCCGCTCGCCGGATGGATGCTGACCATCTGCTCGAAGGCCGCATCGGTCCATTCCTCCGGTGCGCTGTCCGACAGGTCGACGAGACCCATCCGGTACGGGACGTCGAGCACCGACGTGACGTTGCCGACCCCCACGTCAGCGTCGAAGAGGAGGACGTCGGCGCGCGTCTGCTGGCGCAGCGCGACGGACATGTTCACGGCCACCGTCGTCTTTCCGACGCCGCCCTTCGGGGCGAAGATGCTGACGACGTGGCCCTCTCCGGCGATCGGAGCGTTGCTCAGCCCCTCTTCGGATGCCCAGCCACCGGACTCGCTCGGCAGGTGGCGTCCCGTTCGAATGAGGAGGGCCTGGAGGCGATAGACGAGTGCCTCCGGCGACAGCGGCTTCAGCGCAACTTCGTCTCCGGGGCTGCCGACGCCGTCAGGCAGCTCGCTATCGGTCCCGACGAGCAGCAGCGTCGGTGTCGGCTTGCCGTTGTGCACGTGGCGGTAGACGTCCTGGACCATGGCGGGCGCGAGATCGCAGTCGATGACGGCGAGATCCACGCCGGGAACGAGAGGATGCTGGGGATCGACGCTGAACGGCTCGAAACCTGCGCGCTGCAGCGCGTCGATGTGCGCGCCAGCGCTTCCGCTGACGGCAAGCAGGATGGTGGGTCGCTCCATTGCCCTTCCTTACGCGTCGGACCGGATCTGGGGAGTCCGGTGGTGTGTTGAGACCATCCTCGGACTCGGATCGATCGCGGGCAATGGGACTCGGGCCTCCTGGGACCCACCCCGAAAGTACCCCCCGACGACTACGTGCGAGCCATCCTCATGCCGCACTTCGGGCAGTAGAACGCGCTGGCACTGCCGGCCTCGAACCCGCAGTGCGCGCAGGTCATCCCCGACCGGCCGCCGATCGAGGGCAGTCTCGCCTGCTCGGCCTCGCCCAGGCTATAGCCGGAGGCGACCACCTGCTGGTACAGGGAGCTGAGCAGCCGCTGGCCGATGCGCTCGGTGTCACCCCGCTGCCCCTTCCCGCCCCAGCCGATGACGGCGCGCACGATCAGCTCACCGGAGATCTCGTCCCAGTGCGACGCGAGGCCACCGACGATCGCGTTGTAGTCGGGATGCCCGCTCGTGTCGACCTCGCCGTGGAGCAGGCCACAGGAGAAGGTGTCGACGGTCATGTCGAGTGCGTCGGTCATCTCGAGCACGTAGAGCGCATGACGACCGATCGGGCTCAGCTCACGCCGTGCCAGGACCCATTGCTGAATCTCGGTGAAGCGCTCGATCGCAGGCGACGCGTCCGAGTACTCGAGCGGCAGCGGGCCGATCGTCTCGACGCTGGTCTCGCTCAGCGGCTCGACGATGCCGGGGATCGCGGCCGCGACCGCCGGATCAGCCCGGAGGCGAAGCCCGTCGCTGCTGCGGGCGACGAGCGAGATGCGAAGGCCGTACTCCTGCGCCTTGACCTCCTCGTGCATCGGCGTGGGAGGTGGCGGCGGCTCCGGCTTCTTGCGCCTGAGAAACGACATGGTCGGTGGAGACCCCTTTCTGGTGCCTGGCGGCGCGGCCGATTCTACCAGCCGGGTCAGGTGGGATCGGCGGCGAGTTGCCGGTGCTCCTCCTCGAGATCGGCCAGGCGCTCCCGTTCGCGCTCCACGACGGCGACCGGGGCGCGACTGACGAAGGACGGCGTGCCGAGCAGCTCCCGCAGTCGCTCGATGTTGCGCTCCAGCTCCTCCAACCGGGCGCCGCGACGCTGCAAGGCGCTCACCTCGGTCGCCGCGTCGACGCCGAGCCACGCGGCGCCGAGTGGGCTGGCGGCCACGAGCTGCACCGGCTCCGCCCGGCTTCGGATCTCGATCGGCCGGACCCGCGCGAGCCCCTCGAGGTACGCCGCGCCGGACTCAATCGCCTGGACGGCCTTCGGGCCCACCGGGTCGACGACGAGGGGGACCCACGCGCCCGCCGGCGTGCCTGCCTCGGTGCGAAGGTTGCGCACGGCGCGCACGAGGGCGGACAGGTCGTCGAACGACGCCTCGGCGACCTCGTCGCGCGTGGAGGCTCGCGGCCAGGCGGCACGCACGAGCAGCGGCTCGCCCTCGGTCGCGCTCGGCGCGGCCTCCCCGAGCGCCTGCCAGATCTCCTCGGTCACGAATGGCATGAGCGGATGGAGGAGGCGCAGGATCCCGCCGAGGGCCTCCGCCGCCGCCACCCAGCTCGCCGCGCGCGCGTCCTCGCCGGCGGCCTCTCGCCGCATATCGATCTTGATCATCTCGAGGAACCAGTCGCAGTAGTCACTCCACGCCACTTCGTACACGGTGGTCGCGTAGCCGCCAAGGTCGAGGGCATCCAGCTGCCTCGTCGCCCGCTCGGTCGCCTCCGCCAGGCGCGACCGCATCCATCGCGCGGCCAGCGTCGGCTCGCCCGGCGCGGCGCCGGACTCCGGCCGGCTGGACAGGACGAAGCGAGCCGCGTTCCACAGCTTGTTCGTGAAGTTGCGACCCCCATCCAGCTTCGCCTGCGTCAGGCGCTGGTCGCTCCCGGGTGCCGAGCCCGAGATGAGGGCGAAGCGCAGCGCATCGGCGCCGATCTCCTCGACCATGCCGAGCGGGTCGACGGTGTTGCCCTTCGTCTTGCTCATCTTCACCCCGCCCTCGGCGCGGATCATCCCGTGCAGATAGACGGTGTGGAACGGCTCGACGCCGGTGCAGAAGAGGCCGAGCATCATCATCCGGGCGACCCAGAAGAAGATGATGTCGTACCCGGTCTCCATGACCGATGTCGGGTAGAAGCGCGCCATGTCCGGCGTCTCGTCCGGCCAGCCGAGCGTGCTGAACGGCCACAGCCCGGAGCTGAACCAGGTGTCGAAGATGTCGGTTTCCTGTCGCAGCTCCGGCGCGAGGCGACCGCACGTCTCGCACGCCGCCGGCCCATCGGCCTCGTCGGAGACGGTGACGTGGTCGTCCGGACAGAACCACGCCGGGATGCGGTGCCCCCACCACAGCTGGCGCCCGACCGGCCAGTCGTGGATATTCTCCATCCAGTGCGCGTACACCTTCTCGAAATGCGCCGGCACGATCGTCGTCCGACCCTCGCGCACGGATGCCAGCGCCCGCTCCGCGAGGGGTCCGACACGGATGAACCACTGGACCGACAGCCTTGGCTCGACGACCGTGCCGCAGCGCTCGCAGCGGCCGACGACCATCCGGTGCGGTGTCTCGGCCTCGATGTCGCCCGCGTCACGCAGCCGCTCGAGCACGCGCTCTCGCGCCTCGTAGCGGTCGAGGCCGGCGAACTGGCCGCCCTGCTCGTTGATCCGCGCCTCGTCGTCGAGGACGGCGATCGCGGGCAGGTCGTGCCGCTGCGCCACCTCGTAGTCCGCGCTGTCGTGCGCCGGCGTGATCTTGACCGCGCCGGTGCCGAAGGCGCGCTCGACGTGCTCGTCGGCGATGATGGGCAGGCGCCGCCCGAGGAACGGCAGGATCGCGTGACGCCCGACGAGCCCATGGAACCGCTCGTCCTCGGGATGGACGGCCACCGCCGTGTCGCCGAGGAGCGTCTCGGGGCGGGTTGTCGCGACGCTGATCGACGCATCCGGATCGGGCGTGCCGTCGTCCCGCTCGAGGTGGTAGCGGATCGTCCACAGCGTCCCGGTCTCGTCGCGATGCACGTTCTCGAGGTCGCTGATCGTCGTCAGGCAGCGCGGACACCAGTTGACGAGGGCCTCGCCGCGGTAGACGAGGCCGGCGTCCCACAGCTGCTTGAACGCGCGACGCACGGCACGGGCCGAGCCCTCGTCCATCGTGAAACGCTCGCGGCTCCAGTCCAGGCTCGCTCCGAGGCGCCGCAGCTGATCGCGGATGACGGGACGGGTCTCGTCCATGAACCGCCACATGCGCTCGAGATAGCGCTCCCGTCCGAGCGAAGCTCGGCTCTCCCCCTCATCGGCGATGACCTTGTCGAGCACGAACTGAGCGCCGATGCTGGCGTGGTCGACCCCCGGCAGGAAGAGCGTGTCGTCGCCGCGCATGCGGTGATAACGCACCATGACATCCTCCACGAAGGAGGTCAGGCCATGACCGATGTGGAGCGCACCGGTCACGTTCGGTGGCGGCTGGATGACGACGAAGCGCTCGGCGCCGGCCGGTGCCTCGTCCGCGGGCCGGAAAGCGTCGGCGGCCATCCAGCGCTCGTAGATCGCCGGCTCGACCGAGGCCGCGTCGTATCGCGGGGCGAGCTCGCGTCGCGGCGTCGTCATCGGTCCATCTCCCATCCGTCCGGCTAACAAGAAACCCGCTCGTCGAAGGACGAGCGGGTCGTGGTACCACCTTCGTTCGCGATCGCCACCGGCGATCGCCTCATGCTCCGCGCTATCGGGCGGACCCGTCAAGCTCGCGTGCGACGTTCCCCCTCTCGGTCCGCGGCGAGCTTCCAGCCGGGGCTCGCCTCTCTGGTGCGGCCGTTTGAGGGGTACTCCTCACGGTCATCGCCGAGCCCGAAGTTTAGCACTCCGGGTACCGGATGCCGCAATCGGGACGCCTAGCGGGCTCGGTCGAGCGTGACGCGCAGGCCGCCCTTCGCGTC
>CAZKFP010000001.1:0-5374 GCA_964552085.1 uncultured Steroidobacteraceae bacterium | reverse complement strand
CGGGCGGCGCTGACTTCCGCGCCTTCGACCAGATCGACAACGCTCCCGAGGAGCGCCAGCGCGGCATCACGATCGCGATCAGCCACGTCGAGTACGAGACGGCGAACCGTCACTACGCGCACGTCGACTGCCCGGGTCACGCGGACTACATCAAGAACATGATCACCGGCGCCGCCCAGATGGACGGCGCGATCCTGGTCGTGTCGGCCGCCGACGGCCCGATGCCGCAGACCCGCGAGCACATCCTCCTGGCTCGCCAGGTCGAGGTGCCGAGCCTCGTCGTGTACCTGAACAAGGTCGACATGGTCGACGACGAGATGCTCATCGACCTCGTCGAGATGGAGGTGCGCGAGCTCCTCAGCAAGTACGAGTTCCCCGGCGACGACGTGCCGGTCATCCGCGGCTCGGCGCTCAAGGCGCTCGAGTCGAGCAGCACCGATCCGGAGGCCGAGGACTACACGTCCATCAAGGAGCTGATGGACGCGGTCGACAGCTACATCCCGACCCCGGCGCGCGAGACCGAGAAGCCGTTCCTCATGCCGATCGAGGACGTGTTCGGCATCAAGGGCCGTGGCACGGTCGCCACCGGGCGCATCGAGCGCGGCATCGTGAACAGCGGCGAGACGATCGAGCTCGTCGGCATCCACGCGAAGAGCCGCCAGCTCGTCGTGACCGGCGTCGAGATGTTCAAGAAGACCCTCGACCAGGGCATGGCCGGTGACAACGTCGGCCTCCTCCTGCGCGGCATCGAGCGCGAGGAGCTCGAGCGCGGCCAGGTGCTGGCCAAGCCGGGCAGCGTCAAGCCGGGCACGAAGTTCAAGGCCGAGGTCTACGTCCTCTCCAAGGAGGAGGGTGGCCGCCACACGCCGTTCTACGCCGGCTACCGGCCGCAGTTCTACCTGCGCACGACTGACGTGACCGGCGCGATCGCCATGCCGGCCGGCGTGGAGATGATCATGCCCGGCGACAACGTGAACATCGACGTCGAGCTCATCACGCCGATCGCCATCGAGTCGGGCCAGCGATTCGCCATTCGCGAGGGCGGGCACACCGTCGGCGCGGGCGTCATCACCGAGGTCATCGGCTAGCCGTTATGGCCAAGCAGCGCATCCGCATCCGACTCAAGGCGTACGACCACAAGCTGCTCGACCAGTCGGCCGAGCAGATCGTGGAGACCGCGCAGCGAACCGGCGCCGACGTCGCCGGTCCGGTTCCGTTGCCGACCCGGATCGAGAAGTACACCGTCATTCGCGGCCCGTTCGTTCACAAGGACGGCCGGGAGCAGTTCGAGATTCGGACGCACAAGCGCCTCATCGACATCATCGACCCGTCCACGAAGACGGTCGATGCGCTCATGCGGCTGTCGCTCGCGGCGGGCGTCGATATCGAGATCAAGATGTGAACCGCCCTCGGCGGGCCTGACGCCCGCCGAAGGAAGTTCCGCCATCAGACCAGAAGGGAAACCACGAACAGTGCCGGCAGGATTGATCGGGAGGAAGCTCGGAATGACGCGCATCTTCGCCGACGACGGAAGCGTCGTCCCGGTGAGCGTCATCGAGGCGACCCCGAACACCGTCACGCGACTCCGAACCGCCGAGACGGACGGCTACACGGCCGTGCAGCTCGGTGGTGGGACCGCGCGCCGGTGGACGAAGCCGGTCGCCGGCCAGTTCAAGCACCTGGACAAGGAGCAGCAGCACCCGAGGCACGTGCGCGAGCTGCGGGTGGACGGCACCGACGAGTACGAGGTCGGCCAGCAGATCGGCGTCGACCTGTTCGAGGCCGGTGAGCTCGTCGACGTCACCGGCGTCAGCAAGGGCCACGGCTTCGCCGGCGTCATCGCCCGCCACAACTTCCGCCGCGGCCCGAAGTCGCACGGCTCGGACCATCATCGCGCGCCCGGATCCATCGGGGCGGGGACGTATCCCGGCCGCGTCTGGAAGGGCTCGAAGATGCCGGGCCACAAGGGGAACGAGCGCGTGACCGTGAAGAAGCTCACGGTCGTGCGCGTCGACCCGGAGCGCAACCTCATCCTCGTCCGGGGCGCCGTGCCCGGGGCGCGGAACGGCATGCTGCTCGTGCAGAAGGCGAAGTGACGATGCCACAGCTCACGGTTCTCAAGGCTGATGGCAAGAAGGGCGGGTCGGTCGACCTCGCCGAGACGCTCTTCGCCGCACCGATCAACGAGGACCTCATCCACCAGGCCGTCGTGCGGCAGCTCGCCGGGCGTCGGCTCGGGACCTCGAACACGCTGACGCGCGGCATGGTCAACGGCGGCGGCAAGAAGCCGTGGCGCCAGAAGGGCACCGGGCGCGCGCGCCAGGGGACGAAGACGGCGCCGCACTGGGTCGGCGGTGGGGTCGTCTTCGGGCCGCACCCGCGCAGCTACGAGCAGCGCATGCCGGCGAAGATGCGTCGCAGCGCCCTGCGCGGCGTCCTGTCGGCCAAGCAGGCCGACGGCGAGCTGCGCGTGGTCGAGAGCTTCGGGATCGACGAGATCAAGTCGAAGACGATGATCGAGCGCCTGGCCGGATGGAACGCGGAGGGCAAGGTCCTCCTCGTCCTGTCGGCCCGAGACGAGAAGGTCGAGCTCTCGTGCCGCAACCTGCGCGAGGTGCGCGTGATCATGGCCGACAGCCTGAACGTCGTCGACCTGCTCGAGGCCGATACCGTCGTCTTCACGCGCGACGCGCTCGATCGCGCGCAGGAGGTGTACGCATGACCGCCACGAACGTGCACGACGTGCTCCTGCGACCGGTGATCAGCGAGAAGAGCACGCTCGAGGCCGAGCGCAACAACTACACGTTCGCCGTCGCGCGCGACGCGAACAAGTTCCTCATCAAGGCCGCCGTCGAGACCGAGTTCAAGGTCAAGGTCCTCGGCGTGCGGGTCGTCAGCGTCCGTCCCAAGCAGAAGCGGCGCGGCCGCAAGACGATGGGAACGGTGCCGGGCTGGAAGAAGGCCATCGTGACGATCGCGCCGGGTGACAAGATCGAACTCTTCGAGGCCGTCTGACATGCCACTTCGCAACTACCGACCGACGTCGCCGGGCCTTCGCCAGATGACGCGCTCCACGTTCGAGGAGATCACCTCGGACACCCCGCACAAGCCGCTCACCGAGCGGCTGGTGCGCCGCGCCGGCCGGAACAGCCAGGGCAAGCTGACGGTTCGCCACCAGGGATCGGGACACAAGCGCCTGTACCGGGTCATCGACTGGAAGCGCGAGAAGCACGGCGTGCCGGCGCGGATCGCGACGGTCGAGTACGACCCGAACCGCTCGGCGCGCATCGGCCTCCTGCACTACGCGGACGGCGAGAAGCGCTACATGCTCCTGCCGCACGGCCTGGGCGTCGGCGACACGGTCGCCTCCGGCCCGGACGTCGAGGCGCGAGACGGGAACGCCCTGCCGCTGAGCCGGGTGCCGCTCGGCACGCAGATTCACAACATCGAGCTCGTCGCCGGGCGCGGCGGCCAGATCGTCCGCAGCGCCGGGAGCAGCGCCCAGCTGCTCGCCAAGGAGGGCGACTACGCCACGATCCGGCTTCCGTCGAACGAGGTGCGCCGCGTGCGCATCGAGTGCATGGCGACGATCGGCCAGGTGAGCAACCTGGACCACGAGAACCAGAAGATCGGCAAGGCGGGCCGCGCCCGCCACATGGGCCGGCGCCCGACCGTGCGCGGATCGGCGATGAACCCGCGTGACCATCCGCATGGTGGTGGCGAGGGCAAGCAGCCGACCGGCATGCCGCCGAAGACGAAGTGGGGCAAGCCGGCGATGGGCCTGCGAACCCGGGTCAAGAAGAACAAGAGCAGCAAGCTGATCGTCCGCCGTCGGTACGGACGGGGTTAGGAGCCGAGATGAGTCGTTCCGTCAAGAAGGGACCGTTCATCGACGCGCGCCTGCTCGGCCGCATCGATGACATGAACAAGCGCAGCGAGCGCAAGGTCCTCAAGACCTGGTCGCGCGCGAGCGTGATCTTCCCGCAGATGATCGGGCACACGATCGCCGTCCATGACGGCCGTCGTCACGTGCCCGTCTTCATCACCGAGAACATGGTCGGGCACCGCCTCGGCGAGTTCGCCCCGACACGCACGTTCCGTGGGCACGGTGGTCGTTCCACCGAGCGCTCCACGGCACTGAAGTAGGCCGGACGATGCAGGTCAGCGCCACCGCAAAGTACATCCGCATCAGCCCCCGCAAGGTGCGGCTCGTGACCGCGCTCATCGCCGGCAAGCCGGTCGAGGAGGCCGCGGCGATCCTGCGCTTCCTGCCGAATGCGGCGGCGAAGGATGTCGCCAAGGTGCTGAAGAGCGCCACCGCGAACGCGGAGAACAACTACAACCTGTCGGCCGATGACCTGCGCGTCGTGAGCGCGGTCGCCAACGAGGGGCCGACCCTGAAGCGCGGACGGCCGCGCGCGCAGGGCAGGTACTTCCAGATTTTGAAGCGAACCAGCCACATCACCGTCGCCGTGGCTGACCGAGAGGAGTCGTAATGGGTCACAAGGTTCACCCGTACGGCTTCCGGATCGGCATCATCAAGCCCTGGCTGGCGAAGTGGTACGCGGACCGCGACTACGCGACCCTGGTCCAGGAGGACATGCGGATCCGGGAGCTGATCGCGAAGCAGCTGTCGAACGCGAGCGTCAGCCAGGTCGAGATCGAGCGCGGCATCAACCACGTCACCGTGACGGTGCACACCGCCAAGCCGGGTATCGTCATCGGCAAGGGCGGCGCGAACGTCGAGGCCCTGCGGACGAACGTGGGCAAGCTGTCGAACAAGAAGGTCAAGCTCGAGATCAAGGAGATTCTCCAGCCCGAGCTCGACGGGATGCTGCTGGCGCAGAACGTGGCCGGTCAGCTGGAGCGGCGCATCGCCTTCCGCAAGGCGATCAAGCAGTCGATCCAGCGCACGATCAAGGCCGGCGCGAAGGGCGTGAAGATCCAGGTCTCCGGTCGCCTCGGCGGCTCCGAGATGAGCCGCACCGAGTGGGACAAGGAAGGCCGGATCCCGCTGGGCACGCTGCGCGCCGACATCAGCTACGGCGTCGTCCACGCGCACACGACGTACGGGCGCATTGGCGTCAAGGCGTGGGTGTACCGGGGCGAGCAGCTCGGTGAGCGGCCCGGGTCGGCACGCACGGAGCCGCGCGCCGCGCGCCGCGGCGCCACCCCGACGCGCTCGCGCGCCGGTGCGCGCGCGGCGACCCCGGCCGGCGAAGCCCAGGACGTGGAGTCCGCCGCCGCGACGGCGGTCGCGGAGCCGGTGACCCCGGTCGCGAGCGTCGAGCCCACTGCCCCGCAGGCCGAGGCCGAGGTCCCTGCCGCGCAGGCGGAGGCTGAGGCGCCCGTCGTCGAGGCGGCGAGCGCGCCG